>NZ_JBHSRF010000086.1:0-36911 GCF_042658925.1 Sphaerisporangium aureirubrum | reverse complement strand
CCCCACCAGCTCAACCTCAGGCGCCGGCAACGCCCCCCGATCCAACTTCCCATTCCCGGTGACAACCAGCCTCTCCACCACCACCACAGCCCCCGGCACCATGTAATCCGGCAACCTCTCCCCCACAAACCTCCGCAACTCCGCCCCATCAACCAGCCCGACCTCCACCGGCGCAGCCACAACGGCCTCCGCGAGGCCGGTCACGGCCTCCGCCGCGCCAGCGGCATCGTCCGCACTCCGGCGCCGAAGCGGCGGGACGTGGTGCGGCGAATCCGGCGCCGTCTTACGGTGGCCGGCCGGGACCACGTAGGCGACAAGGCGCTTGACGCCGGGCTGGTCCTCGCGGAGGATCACCGCGGCCTGGTCGACGGACTCGTGTTCGGTGAGGACGGCCTCGATCTCGGCGGGCTCGATGCGGAAGCCCCGGATCTTCACCTGGTCGTCGGCCCGCCCGGCGAACACCAGCTCGCCGTCGGAGGACCAGCGCGCCAGGTCGCCGGTACGGTACATGCGGCCGCCATGAGGGCAGGCGACAAAACGCTCGGCGGTCAGGGCGGGACGCCCCGCGTAGCCCCGGGCGAGCCCGGCACCGGCGATGTACAACTCGCCGACCACCCCGGCGGGAACGGGCAGCAGGTACTCGTCGAGAACATACGCGCGGGTGTTGTCCATGGGACGCCCGATGGGGACGTTCGCGGGAACGTCGTCACCGGCCACGAAAGGCATCTGAGTGGTGAAGGCGGTCGTCTCAGTAGGCCCATAAGTGGTACGCACCACGAGGCCGGGATGAGCCTCCAGCAGGCCACGGATCGCGGCGGACGACACCACGTCCCCACCCGTGGAAACCTCCCGCACCCCCGCGAAGATCTCCGGCGACTCCTCGGCCAGCACCCGGAACAACCCAGCCGTAGCATGCACGTTCGTCACACCATGCGAGGCGATCACCCGCCCCCGCGCGGCGGCATCGGCATCACCAGGAGGCATGAGAACAAGGCTCCCGCCATGCGCCAACGGCACCCACAACTCATACGTAGAAGCGTCGAAAGCGTGGTTGGCCTGCACCAGCACCCGCTCCACCACATCCGGCGCCCACCCACGATCCAGGACGAACGCCACCACGTTGCCGTGCGTGACCGACACACCCTTCGGAACCCCGGTAGACCCGGAGGTGTACATCACATAAGCCAGATGGTCCGGCGACACCACCAAAGGCACGGCCCCCAAGGACCCGGCCAGCGCCTCGGCGGCAGGAACCGTGCCGAGCTCCGGCAGATCCCGATCGGCCAGCACAAGCGAAACCCCGGCCTCGGCCACCACGGCACGCAGCCGCTCCACCGGATGGGACGCGTCCAGCGGCACGTACGCCGCCCCCGCCTTCACCACCCCCAGCAACACCGCCACCAGATCAGCCGACCGATCCATCACCACACCGACCCGGCCCTCGACCCCCACCCCCCGCCCCCTGAGCCAGTTCGCCACCCGATCGGACCGCTCGTCCAGCTCCCCGTAGGTCAGCGTGACGCCGGCGGCGACGACGGCCACCGCGTCCGGAGCGCGCTCGGCGCGGGCGCGGAACAGCTCGGGCAGCGAGGCCGCGGGCAGCGGCTGCGCGGTGTCGTTCCATTCGTCGAGGACGGTCCGCAGCTCGGCGGCGTCCAGAACGTCCAGGCGGCTGATCCGCACGGACGGATCGGCGGCCACCTGCTCGATGACGTGCTGCAGACGGGCCGCCAGGGTGTGCGCGGTGTGCTCGTCGAACAGGTCGGTGGCGTACTGGATCCCGCCGCCGAGCCCGGCGGGCGCCCCGTCGGCGTCGTGCAGCTCGACCAGGCCGACCGACAGGTCGAACCGAGCCGCGATCGTGTCGTCGGCGGGCATCTGCTCGACCCGCACGCCGGGCAGATCCCAAGGGGTCTCCGACCCGGGACCGGCCTGAAGCGCCAGCATGATCTGGAACAGCGGGTGCCGGGCGAGCGACCTGGCAGGGTTCAGATCCTCCACCAGCCGCTCGAACGGCACGTCCTGGCAGGCGTAGGCCGCGAGGTCGGCGTCGCGGACCCGGGCGAGCAGCTCCGCGAACGTCGGGTCACCGCCCGCGTCGGTGCGCAGCACCAGCGTGTTGACGAAGAACCCGACGAGGTCCTCCAGCGCGCGTTCCCCGCGCCCCGCGACGGCCGTGCCGAACGGCAGGTCGGTGCCCGCGCCGAGCCGGGCCAGCAACATCGCCAGCGCGGCCTGCACGGCCATGAACATGGTGGCGCCGCCGTCCCTGGCGGCCTCCACCAGCCGGGAGTGCGCCTCGGCGCCGACCCGGACCGGCACCGCGCCGCCGACGAACGACGGCACCGCGGGCCGGGTCCGGTCGGCGGGCAGGACCAGCTCCTCGGGCAGGCCGGCCAGGGTGTCCCGCCAGTACCCGAGCTGGGCGGCGACGAGACTGCCGGGGTCGTCCAGCTCGCCGAGCACCTCGCGCTGCCACAACGCGTAGTCGGCGTACTGGACCGGCGGCGTCCAGTCCTCGGGCGCCCGTCCCTCGGCACGGGCCGCGTAGGCGACGGGCAGGTCGCGGGCCAGCACGCCCATCGACCAGCCGTCCACCGCGATGTGGTGCGCCACCAGCACCAGCACATGCTCGCTCTCGGAGAGGGTCAGCAGCTCCACCCGCCACGGCAGCTCCCGGGCCAGATCGAAGCCGCGGCGGGCCGTGGCGGCGAGCACCTCGGGCAGCTCGGTGTGCGCGACCTCGCCCCGGCGCAGCACGGGACGGCCGCCGGCCCCGTGAAGGATCTCCTGCCGGGGGGTGCCGCCGGTCTCGGGGAAGATGGTGCGCAGCGTCTCGTGCCGGTCGGCCAGGTCGCCGAGCGCGGCCTCCAACACGGCGACGTCCAGCCCGCCGGTCAGCCGCAGGGCCAGCGACACGTTGTACGCCGCCCCCGCCCCGGCCTCCTCCAGCCGGTTGAGGAACCACATGCGCTGCTGCCCGAACGACAGCGGAACGACCTCCGGGCGCTCCCGCGCCGCCAGGGCCACGCGGGCCGCACCACCCTGGCCGGCGTCCACCAGCCGGGCCAGGCCCGCCACGGACGGCGCGCCGAAGAACTCCCTGATGTTGACCTCGGCGCCGAGCACCGACCTGATCCGTGCGATGAGCCGCATGGCGAGCAGCGAGTCCCCGCCGAGCGTGAAGAACGAGGTCTCCACCCCGACGGTTTCCAGCCCGAGCACCTCGCCGAACAGCCCGCACAGAGCCTCCTCGGCGGGGGTGCCGGGTCCTCGGCCCGCGTCCTGCTCGTACCCGGGGGCGGGCAGCAGCGCCCGGTCGAGCTTGCCGTTCGCGGTCACCGGCAGGCGGTCCACGGCCACGACGGCGGCCGGGACCATGTAGTCGGGCAGGACGGCGGCCACCGCCCCGCGCAGCGCCTCCACGTCCACCTGCCGGGGCGTGCCGTCGTCGTCCCCGGCGGGGACGACGTAGGCGACCAGGCGCTTGACGCCGGGCTGGTCCTCGCGGGCGATCACCGCGACCTGGGAGACGCTCTCCTGGACGGCCAGGACGGCCTCGATCTCGCCGGGCTCGATGCGGAAGCCGCGGATCTTCACCTGCTCGTCGGCGCGCCCGGTGAAGACCAGGCGCCCGTCGGACGACCAGCACGCCAGGTCCCCGGTGCGGTACATGCGCTCGGAGTAGCCCCCGAACGGGCAGGCGACGAACCGTTCCGCGGTCAGGGCGGCCCAGCCCGCGTACCCCCGGGCCAGGCCGGGCCCGGCGACGTACAGCTCGCCGGCCACGCCGGGCGGCACGGCGCGCAGGAACTCGTCCAGCACGTAGGCCCGGGAGTTGTCCATCGGGTACCCGATCGGCACGTTCGCCGGGACGTCGTCACCGGCCGTGAACGGCATCTGGGTGGTGAAGGCGGTGGTCTCGGTGGGGCCGTAGGTGGTGCGCACCACCATGTCGGGATGGGCCTCAAGCAGGGCGCGGATCGCGGCGGACGACACCACGTCCCCGCCCGTGGACACCTCGCGCACCCCGGCGAAGATCTCCGGGGACTCCTCGGCCAGCACGCGGAACAACCCGGCGGTGGCGTGCACGTTCGTCACGCCGTGCTCGGCGATCACCCGGCCCCGCGCGGCGGCGTCGGCGTCACCGGACGGCATGAGGACCAGGCTCCCGCCGTGCGCCAGCGGCACCCACAGCTCGTACGTGGAGGCGTCGAACGCGTGGTTGGCCTGCACCAGCACCCGTTCCACCACGTCCTCGCGCCAGCAGCGGTCGAAGACGAAGGCCACCACGTTGGCGTGGGTCACCGCGACACCCTTCGGCACGCCGGTCGAGCCCGAGGTGTACATCACGTAGGCGAGGCCCGAGGGGGACACTCTGGCGCAGGGGTCGGACGTGTCCCCCCGCTCCAGCGGCCCGTCCACCACGACGGCGCCGAGCTCGTCCACGGGCCGGTCGGCCAGCACCACCGACACGCCCGCCTCGGCCACCACGGCACGCAGCCGCTCCACCGGATGGGACGCGTCCAGCGGGACGTACGCCGCCCCGGCCTTCAGAACCCCCAGCAGCACCGCGACCAGATCGGCCGAACGATCCATCACCACACCGACCCGGCCCTCGGCGCCCACGCCGAAGCCGATCAGCCAGTGCGCCACCCGGTTGGCCCGGGCGTTCAGCTCGGCGTACGTCAGCGTGACGTCCCCGCTGACGACGGCGGGGGCGTCCGGGGTGCGCTCCACCTGCGCGGCGAACAGCTCAGGCAGGGTGATCGACGGGATCGCCTGGAAGGTGTCGTTCCACCCCTCGATGACGAATCCCTCCTCGACCGGCTCCAGGACGTCGAGCCGGCTGACCCGCAGCCGGGGGTCGGCGGCGACCTGCTCCAGCACCCGGACCAGCCGGGTGGCGAGGATTCGGGCGGTCGGCTCGTCGAACAGGTCGGCGGCGTACTGGAGGCCGCCGCCCATCCCGGCGGGGGCGCCGTGCTCGTCGCGGTGCTCGCCGAGGCTGATCGACAGGTCGAAGCGGGCGGCGACGGTGCCGTCGGACGGCATCGGGGCCACGTCGACGCCCGGCAGGTCCCAGGCGCGCTCGACGAGGGGGATGTTCTGCAGCACCAGCATGATCTGGAACAGGGGGTGCCTGGCCAGCGACCTCTCGGGGTTGAGGTCGTCCACGAGCCGCTCGAACGGCAGGTCCTGGTGCGCGTACGCCGCGAGGTCGGTCTCCTTGACCCTGGCCAGCAGCTCGGCGAAGGTCGGGTCGCCGCCGACGTCGGTGCGCAGCACGAGGGTGTTGATGAAGAAGCCGGTCATCTCCTCCAGCGCGGAGTCGCCCCGGCCCGCGACGGTGGTTCCGAGCGGGATGTCTGTGCCGGCGCCGAGGCGGGCCAGCAGCATCGCCAGGGCGGCCTGCACGACCATGAACATCGTCGCCGAGCCCTGCTGCGCGGCCCTGACCAGGCCTGTGTGGGTGTGGGCGTCCAGGCGGAACGGCACCGATCCGCCCTGGAAGGTGGGCACCCCCGGCCGCACCCGGTCGGCCGGGAGCGCCAGCTCCTCGGGGATGCCCGCAAGGGCCGCGCGCCAGTAGCCGAGCTGGGCGCTGATCAGGCTGTCCGGGTCGTCCAGGTCGCCGAGCACCTCGTGCTGCCACAACGCGTAGTCCGCGTACTGCACGGGTGCGGGGCGCCACGTGGGGGCCGCGCCGTTCACGCGCGCGGCGTAGGCGGCGCGCAGGTCCCTGGTCACGATGCCCATCGACCAGCCGTCCACGGCGATGTGGTGCGCCACCAGCAGCAGCACGAACTCACCATCGGACGTGGGGCCGGGGGGCAGGGTCAGTAGTTCGGTGCGCCACGGCAGGTCGGTGGAAAGGTCGAAGCGGCGGGAGGCGATCTCGGCCAGGGCGGCGGGCACGCCGGGCTCGGGGACCTCGTGGACGGTGAGGGGCGGGCGGCCGGCGGGGCCGGTGAGGACGTGCTGGGCCGGGGTGCCCTCGGTCTCGGAGTAGACGGTGCGCAGGGACTCGTGCCGGTCGGCGACGTCGCCGAGCGCCGCCTCCAGGGCGGCGACGTCCAGGGTGCCGGAGAGCCGGAACGCCAGCGGCACGTTGTACCCGGCGCCCGCGCCCGCCTCCTCCAGCTGGTTGAGGAACCACATGCGCCGCTGGCCGAACGACAGCGGCAGCACCTCGGGTCGCTCGCGGGCCGTGAGCGCGGGGCGGGTGCCGCCCCGGTGGCCTTCCACCAGCCGGGCCAGGCCGGCGACGGACGGCGCGCCGAACAGCTCGCGGATGCTGATCTCGGCGTCCAGTACGGCCCGGATCCGCACGACCAGCCGCATGGCGAGCAGCGAGTCGCCGCCGAGGTCGAAGAAGGAGTCCTCGGCGCCGACCCATTCGCGGCCGAGCACCTCGGCGAACAGGCCGCACAGGAGTTCCTCCAGCGGCGTCGCCGGGCCCCGGCCGGTCGCGGCGCCGAGCTCGGGGGCGGGCAGCGCGGCCCTGTCGAGCTTGCCGTTGACGGTGACCGGCAGAGAGTCCACCACCATCACCGCGGCGGGCACCATGTACTCGGGCAGCGTCGCGGCGGCGTGGTCGCGCAGCGCGGTCCCGTCCACGCCGGGGCCGTCCGGCACGACGTAGGCGACGAGCCGCTTCACGCCCGGCTGGTCCTCCCGGACGATCACCGCGACCCGCGCGACGCCGTCCTGCCCGGCCAGGGCGGCCTCGACCTCGCCGGGCTCGACGCGGAAACCGCGGATCTTCACCTGGTCGTCGGCGCGGCCCTGGAAGGTCAGCTCGCCGTCCTGGGCGCGGCTGGCGAGGTCCCCGGTGCGGTACATCCTGGTACTGGGGTCGCCGAACGGGCAGGCCACGAACCGTTCCGCGGTCAGCCCGGCCTGTCCGGTGTATCCCCGGGCGAGGCCGGACCCGGCGATGTACAGCTCGCCGGTGACGCCCTCGGGCACCGGGCGGAGGAACTCGTCCAGCACGTACGCCCGGGAGTTGTCCATCGGGTACCCGATCGGCACGTTCGCCGGGACGTCGTCCCCCGCCGTGAACGCCGTCTGGGTGGTGAACGCGGTGGCCTCGGTCGGGCCGTAGGTCGTGCGCACCACCAGTCCCGGGTGCGCGTCCAGCAGCGCGCGGATCGCCGTGGACGGCACCACGTCGCCGCCCGTGGAGACCTCGCGCACCCCCGCGAACATCTCCGGGGACTCCTCCGCGAGCAGCCGGAACAACCCAGCGGTCGCGTGCACATTGGTCACCCCGTGCTCCGCGACCACCCTCCCCCGCTCCGCCGGCCCCACGTCCCCCGCCCGGAGCACCACCAGCCGTCCACCCTGCGCGAGCGGCGCCCAGATCTCATAGGTGGACGCGTCGAACGCGTGATTGGCCTGCACCAGCACCCGTTCCACCACATCCGGCGCCCAGCAACGATCCATCACAAAGCTCACGACATTGCCATGCGTAACCTCAACCCCCTTCGGCACCCCGGTCGACCCAGACGTATACATCACATAGGCAAGATCATCCGTCGACACCACAACCGGCTCCACACCCCCCGACACCGCGGCCAGCTCCGCGACCACCTCAGGGGAATCCCACACGACTTGCCCGACGGCTGTGGGGGCCGCCGGACCGCCGGAGGCCGCATCGGACGTGGCGAAGGCCGAGGTCACCGTTTTGGTGGTGGCTGTTGTGCAGATGACCGTGTTGGTGGTGGAGAGGATGGTGGTGAGGCGGTCGGGGGGGGTGGTGGGGTCTACGGGGACGTAGGCGGCGCCGGTCTTGGTTATGGCCAGGAGGGTGACTATCAGGTCGGCTGAGCGGGGCATCACTACGCCTACGCGGGTGCCGCGGGTTATGCCTCGGGAGGTCAGGAGGGTGGCGGCGCGGGTGGAGAGGGTGTCCAGTTCGGCGTAGGTGAGGGTGGTGGTGGGGTCGGTCACGGCTATTGCTTGGGGGGTGCGGGTCACTTGGGCTTTCAGGAGGGCGGGGAGGGTGGAGACGGGGAGCGGGTGGGAGGTGGTGTTGGCTCGGTGGAGGGCGGTGCGGCGTTCGGTCAGGTCGAGCAGGTCCAGGCGGGCTATGGGGAGGGCGGGGTCGGCGGCCAGGCGGTTCAGTACGCGGACGAGGCGGTCGGCGAGGGTGCGGACGGCCGGCTGGTCGAGCAGGTCGGGGCGGTAGTCGAGGCGGAGGTCCAGTTCGTCGCCGGGGACGACGCCGAGGACGAGGGGGTAGTGGGCGGCGTCCTCGCTGGCGGTGCCGGTGATCCGCAGGCCGCCGGAGTCCAGGAGGCCGCCGCCGGGCGGGCGGGGGTAGTTCTGGTAGACCAGCAGCGTGTCGAAGCCGGCGCCGGGGCCGGCCAGGCGCTGGATCTCGGCGAGGCCGAGGTGCTGGTGGGCGAACAGTTCGGCCTGCTGGGCGGCCAGGTCGGTGAGCAGCGCGCCGATGCTCTGGTAGGGGTCGAGGCGGACCCGGACCGGCAGGGTGTTGATGAACAGGCCGAGCATGCGTTCGACGCCGGGTAACTCGGGGGGGCGTCCGGCGACGGTGGCGCCGAAGACCACGTCGGTGCGGCCGGTCAGCATGCCGATCACCATCGCCCAGGCGGCCTGGATCGCGGTGTTCAGCGTCACCCCGTGCTCGCGCACGGCCTCGCGCAGGGCCTTGGTGGCCCGGGCGTCCATGCGGATGTTGAGGTGTTCGGGCGCCACGGGCCCGGCCTGGGCGGCGGCGGGGCTCACCAGCGTGGGTGTGGCGGTGCCGGCGAGCGCGGCGCGCCAGGCGTCCCTGGCGGCGTCCTTGTCCTGGCGGGCCAGCCACGCGAGGTACTCCCGGTACGGCGTGACCGGCGGCGGCGCGGCCGGGTCGCCGCCCGCCGCGTACAGCTGGGCCAGCTCTCCGAACAGCACCGGCATGGACCAGCCGTCCAGCAGGATGTGGTGCAGCGTGACGACCAGCCGGTAGCGCTCGCCGTCCAGCCTGAGCAGCAGGAGCCGCAGCAGCGGCGGCACCGACAGGTCGAACCGGCGTCCGTGTTCCTCCTCGGTGAGCCGGGCGGCCTCCGCCTCGGCGTCCGCGGCGGCCAGCCCGGACAGGTCGACCTCGCGCCACGGCAGCGCCACGCCCCGCACCACCACCTGGACGAGCTGCCGCGCCCCGGCGGGCTGCTGGAAGCTCGCGCGCAGGCTGGCGTGCCGGGACAGCAGCGCCTCCCACGACCTGCGCAGCACCGCGACGTCGAGCGGCGCGGCGAGGTCCAGGATGCGCTGCTCGATGTAGAGGTCGCGGGACTGCTCGTCGAACCGTGCGTGGAACAGCAGGCCTTCCTGCAACGGTGACAACGGCCACACGTCTTCGATCCGCACCTGGGTCACCGCGATCAATCCTTCTCTTGGGAGAGTTTGCTCTGCAGCGCGTCGAGCTGGTCCTGGCCGAGGGAGACGAGCGGGAAGTCAGCTGGGGTGTGCTCGCCCCCCTCGGGTCCTGAATGGTGTGCGGCCAGTCCGGTGAGCATCGCGACCCACGCGGCGACCAGGTCCCGCAGGGTCCTCTCGTCGAACAGGCCGGCCGGGGAGGCGAGGCTGACGGTCAGTTCGGGGCCGCCGGGCAGGTCGCGCACCTGGCCCCCGGCCTCCAGGGCGTGCGCGGCGGGGGTGGCGCCGTCGGCCGTGCCGCCGAGCACGGCGTCCCCGGCCGGGCGCCAGTCCCCCTGGACCCCGGGGCCGTTCTCCGGATGGTTCGTCCGGACGCCGGCGCCGCCGGTGGTGTCGTGGTCCATGTCTCCCCCGCCGTGTCCGCCGGTGGCCGGGGTGGCGGTGAACCGGCCGAGGTAGTTGAAGCCGATCTGCGGGACGGGCAGCGCGGCCAGGGCCGGGGCGGTGTCCGGGTTGAGGTACCGGAGCATCCCGAAGCCGAGCCCGTCGCCGGGGACCTCGCGCAGCTGCTCGGCGATCCGCCGGACCAGTACGCCGGCGGCGGGCCCGCCGGACCGTATCCCGGCGTGGTCGGAGGTGCCGGGGTCGAGCCGGACCGGGTGGGCGGCGGCGAACCAGCCGACCGTCCTGGTGAGGTCCATGTCGTCGGCCAGCGGCACCCGGCCGTGGCCCTCGACGTCGACCAGCACGCCGCCGGCGAGGTTGCCGCCGAGACGGCGCCGCCACTCGCCCGCCGCGGCGACCAGCCCGGCGAGCAGGACGGCGTCCACACCGGTCTGGAAGGCCTCGGGGATCCGGGTCAGCAGGTGGGTGGTGACCTCGGCGGGCACGGTCAGCTCCGCCCGGTGGATGCCGCCCGCGACGGTGTCCACCACCGGGTCGAGCGGGCGCCTGCCGAGGGTGCGGTTCGGGCCGCCGAGCAGGCGGGTCCATCCGGGCAGCTCGGCGGCCCGTGCCGCGCTCATCGCCTGGCGCTCCAGGGTGGTGGCCCAGCGCCGGAACGACGTCCCGCGCGCCAGGTCCACCTCCCGGCCCCGCGCCAGGGCCGTGCAAGCGGCGGCCAGGTCGGGCACCAGGACCCGCCAGGACACGCCGTCGACCACCAGATGGTGGGCCACCAGGAGCAGGCGTCCCGGTGCGCCGGGCCCGGTGTCGAACCAGACCGCCTGGAACATGGACCCGGCCGCCGGGTCCAGCCGGTCCACCGCCGCCCGGGCCACCGCCGGGTCGAAGGGCCCGGCGTGGCGGGTGACGAGGTCCGCCGCGGGCGGGCCCTCGCCGTCCGGCGGGACGACCAGGTACGCGGTGTCCCCGGCGCGCTCCAGCCGGGCGCGCAGCACGTCGTGGTGGCCGAGCAGGGCACCGACGGCGGCGACGAGCGTGGGGAGGTCCAGGCCGGCGGGGGTCTGGACGAGCATCGACTGGGAGAACGCGCCGGTCAGCGCGGACGGCCCGGCCCGTTCGGCCAGCTCGCGCATGACCGGGGTCAGCGGGGCACGGCCCACGCCGGTGTCGTCCTCGCCGGGCTCCTCGTCGTCCCCTTGCGCGACGGCCGCGGCGACGCGGGCGAGGCCGGCGGGGGACTTGTGCTCGAACATCTGGCGGGCGGTGACGACGACCCCGGCGCGGCGGGCCCGCGCGACGACCAGCATCGACATGATCGAGTCGCCGCCGAGCGCGAAGAACGAGTCGTCCGCGCCGACCTGGTCCAGCCCGAGCACCTCCTGGAACAGCCCGCAGAACAGCGCCTCAAGGGGGGTCTCGGGGTCGCGGCCGGTGACGCGGTCCTCGAACTCGGGGGCGGGCAGCGCGGCCCGGTCGAGCTTGCCGTTGACCGTCACGGGCAGGGCGGCGAGGGCCATCACGGCGGTCGGGACCATGTAGTCGGGCAGGGTGCGGGCCACGTGGTCGCGCAGCGTGTCGCCGTCCACGCCCTCCTCGGCGGGCACGACGTAGGCCACCAGGCGCTTGACGCCCGGCTGGTCCTCGCGGGCGATCACCGCGACCTGGCCGACGCTGCGGTGACCCGCCAGGACCGCCTCGACCTCGCCGGGCTCGATGCGGAAGCCGCGGATCTTCACCTGGTCGTCGGCGCGCCCGGCGAACTCCAGCCATCCCTCCGAGGACCAGCGGGCCAGGTCGCCGGTGCGGTACATCCGCCCGCCGTAGGGGCAGGCGACGAAACGCTCGGCGGTGAGGCCGGCGCGGCGGGTGTAGCCGCGGGCGAGGCCCGATCCGGCGACGTACAGCTCGCCGATCACACCAGGCGCCACGGGGTGCAGGAACTCGTCGAGGACGTAGGCGCGGCTGTTGTCCATCGGGTAGCCGATGGGCACGGTCGCCGGGACGGCGTCGCCGCCGGTGAAGGCGAGCTGGGTGGTGAACGCCGTGGTCTCGGTGGGCCCGTAGGTGGTGCGGACCGTCAGGCCGGGGTGGGCGTCGAGCAGCGCGCCGATGGCCGACGCGGAGACGACGTCGCCGCCGGTGGAGACCTCGCGCACCCCGGTGAAGATCTGCGGGGACTCCTCGGCCAGCACCCGGAACAGTCCGGCGGTGGCGTGCACGTTGGTCACCGCGTGCCTGGCGATGAGCCGTCCGCGCTCGGCGGCGTCGATCTCACCGGCGGGCATGAGCACCAGCCGGCCGCCCCGGGCCAGCGGCACCCACAGCTCGTAGGTGGAGGCGTCGAAGGCGTGGTTGGCCTGGAGCAGCACCCGCTCGGCGACCTCCGGGCGCCAGGACTCGTCCAGCACGAAGCTCACCACGTTGCGATGCGTCACCTCGACGCCCTTCGGCACGCCGGTCGAGCCCGAGGTGTACATCACGTAGGCCAGGCCGTTCGGCAGCGGCCCGGGTCCTGGAAGGTCGCCGCCGGGCGGCTCGTCCGGGCCGAGCGTGGCGGCCGTGCGGAGCAGCTCGTCCACGAGGAGCACCTCGGCCTCGCCGAGGCCGCCGCCCTCGGTGATCACGGCGGCCATGCGCTCGTCCGCGACGACCAGTGCCGCGCCGGCCTCGGCGACCGAGGCGCGGAGGCGTTCCACCGGGTGGCCGCCGTCCAGGGGGACGTAGGCGGCGCCGGTCTTCGCCACACCGAGCAGGACGGCGACCAGGCCGGCCGACCGGTCCATGACGACGCCGACGCGGCTCTCCCGGCCGGCGCCACGGCTCGCGAGGCCGCGGGCGACCCGGGTCGCGTGCTCGTCCAGCTCGGCGTACGTCCAGGTGGTGCCGTCGGCGACCAGGGCGACCGCGTCCGGGGCGCGCCGCGCCTGGGCCTCGAACAGGCCGGGCAGGGTGGTGGCGGGCAGGGCGCGGGTGGTGTCGTTCCAGCCCTCGACGACCGCGAACTCCTCGTCGGGGTCGAGTACCTCCAGCGCGCTGAGCCGCGTCCCCGGGTCGGCGGTCACCTGCGCCAGCACCCGCACCAGGCGGGCGACCATGGACCGCGCGGTGGACTCGTCGAACAGGTCGGCCGCGTACTGCACGCCGCCGCCGAGGCCGGTGGGGGCGCCGGTGCCGTCGCGGCGCTCGCCGAGGGTGATCGACAGGTCGAAGCGAGCGGGGACCGCGGCGTCGGGCAGCGCGCCGGACTCGCGGGGGCGGACGGTCAGGCCGGGCAGGTCGGGGGACGCGGCGGCCTGGGGGAGGTTCTGCAGCACCAGCATGACCTGGAACAGCGGGTGCCTGGCCAGGGAGCGCTCAGGACTGAGCTCGTCCACCAGGCGTTCGAACGGCAGGTCCTGGTGGGCGTGCGCGGCGAGGTCGGTCTCGCGGACCCTGCCGAGCAGCTCGGCGAACGTGGGGTCGCCGCCCGCGTCGGTGCGCAGGACCAGGGTGTTGACGAAGAACCCGGCCAGGTCCTCGAGGGCGCTGTCGCCGCGCCCGGCCACGGCGGTGCCCACGGGGACGTCGGTGCCGGCGCCGAGGCGGGCCAGCAGCATGACCACGGCGGCCTGCACCACCATGAACATCGTGGCGCCGCCCTGCCTGGCGGCCTCCACCAGGCCCGCGTGCACGTCCGGCCCGACCTCCAGCGGGATCGTCCCGCCGCGGAAGGACGCGACGGCCGGGCGGGGGCGGTCGGCGGGGAGGGCCAGTTCCTCGGGCAGGTCCGCCAGGGCGGCGCGCCAGTAGGCGAGCTGTTCGGTGATCAGGCTTTCCTGGTCGTCCAGGTCGCCCAGCACCTCGCGCTGCCAGAGCGCGTAGTCGGCGTACTGCACCGGCAACGGCCGCCAGGACGGGGCCGCGCCCCGGCAGCGGGCCTCGTAGGCGATCCGCAGGTCGCGTTCCAGCACGCCCATGGACCAGCCGTCCACCGCGATGTGGTGCGCCACCAGCAGCAGCACGTACTCGGTGTCGGACAGCACGAGCAGCTGCGTGCGCCACGGCAGGTCGCGGGCCAGGTCGAAGCTGCGGGCCGAGGACTCGGCGAGCACCGCGGGCAGCTCGTCGCGGGTCACATCGCGCACGCACAGGTACGGGCGCCCGGCGCGGCCCTCGACGACGTGCTGGCGGGGGCTGCCCGCGGTCGAGGGGTAGACGGTGCGCAGGCTCTCGTGGCGGTCGGCGACGTCGCCGAGTGCCGCCTCCAGGGCCTCGGCGTCGAGCTCCCCGGACAGCGGGAGGGCCAGCGGCACGTTGTAGACGGCGGCGGCGCCGGACTCCTCCAGCTGGTTGAGGAACCACATGCGCTGCTGCCCGAACGACAGCGGCACGACGTCGGGCCGCACGCGGGCCACCACGCCGGTGCGGGGGCCGCCGCCCTGGCCGCTCTCCACCAGGCGGGCCACCCCGGCGACGGTCGGCGCGCCGAACAGCTCCCGTACGCCGATCTCGTTCTCCAGCACCGAGCGGATCCGGACGATCAGGCGCATCGCCAGCAGCGAGTCGCCGCCGAGGGCGAAGAACGACTCCTCGGCGCCGACGCGGTCCAGGCCGAGGACCTCGGCGAACAGGCCGCAGAGGATCTCCTCCAGCAGCGTGGCCGGGCCCCGGCCCGCCGAGCCGCCGAACTCCGGGGCGGGGAGCGCGGCGCGGTCGAGCTTGCCGTTGGCGGTGACCGGGAGTTCGTCCAGCATGACGAACGCGGCGGGGACCATGTATTCGGGGAGGGTGCGGGCGGCGAGGTCCCGCAGGTCGCCGACGCCGGCGCCCGCCTCGGCCGGGACGACGTAGGCGACGAGGCGCCTCACGTCCGGCTGGTCGTCGCGGACGACCACGACGGCCTGGCGCACGTCCTGGTGGGCGGCGAGGACGGCTTCGATCTCGCCTAGTTCGATGCGGAAGCCACGGATCTTGACCTGGTGGTCCACCCGGCCCATGTACAGCAGCTCGCCGTCCTGGGACCAGCGGGCCAGGTCGCCGGTGCGGTACATCCGGCCACCGAACGGGGAGGCCACGAACCGTTCCGACGTCAGCCCCGGACGGCCCGCGTAACCACGGGCCAGCTGCACACCCGCCAGATACAACTCACCGACCACCCCCGGCGGCACCGGATTGAGGAAGTCGTCCAGCACGAACACCTGGGTGTTCCACACCGGACGTCCGATCGGCACCACACCCGAGGGGGAGATCCGCGCGCAGTCCCAGTACGTGACGTCCACCGCGGCCTCGGTCGGGCCGTAGAGGTTGAACAGCTGCGCGCCGGACCGCCGGCGGAAGTCGGCGACCAGTTCGGCGGACAGGGCCTCGCCGCTGCAGACGACCCGGCGCAGGCTCGGGCAACGGCCGGGCTCGACCTGCTGGAGGAACGGGCCCAGCATGGACGGCACGAAGTGCATGGTCGTGACGCCGTACCGTTCGACCGTGTCCACCAGGTACGCCGGGTCGCGGTGGCCGCCGGGGCGGGCCATGACGAGGGCGGCGCCGGTGAGGTGGGCCCAGAAGAACTCCCAGACCGACACGTCGAAGCCCGACGGGGTCTTCTGCAACACCCGGTCGTCCTCCGCCAGCGGGAACCGGTCCTGCATCCACAACAGCCGGTTGACGATCGCGCCATGGCTCACCACCGCACCCTTGGGACGGCCGGTCGAGCCCGAGGTGTAGATCACGTACGCCGGGAGCCCCGGTGCGGGGGTGCGGTCGAGCGGGGCGGCGGAGTGGGAGCAGACGCGGGCGGCGGTGGCGGGGTCGTCCCACATCTCCTGGGTGCAGACCACGGCGGGGTCGGCGTCGGCAAGGATGTAGTCGATGCGGTCGGCGGGGTACTCGGGGTCGACGGGGACGTAACAGGCACCGGCCTTCAGCACACCCCACAGCACGCACATCAGGTCGGCCGACCGATCCATCAGCACGGCGACCCGGCTCTCCGGGCCGACTCCCCGGCCGATCAGCCAGCGGGCGGTGCGGTTGGCCCTCGCGTCCAGCTCGGCGTAGGTCAGGGACGTGTGGTCGTCGAGCACCGCGACGGCGTCCGGGGTGCGCTCCACCTGCGCGCGGAACAGCTCGGGCAGGGTCGCGCGGGGGACGGGGCGGGCGGTGTCGTTCCAGTCCGCAAGGACCGTCCGGCGTTCCCGCTCCGACAGGACGTCCAGGTCGGAGAGCCGCAGGCCGGGGTTCGCGGCGACCTGCTCCAGCGTGTGGCGTAATCGGGCGGCGAGGGTGCTCGCCGTGGACTCGTCGAACAGGTCGGCAGCGTACAGCAGGCTGCCGCCGAGGCCGGCGGGGACGCCGCGGTCGTCGCGGTGCTCGGTGAGGGTGACGGACAGGTCGAAGCGGGCCGCGGCGCTCTCGCCGGTGGAGATCGGCAGGGCGTGCAGCCCGGCGAAGTCCACGGTGGTCTCGGGGAGGTTCTGCAGCACCAGCATGACCTGGAACAGGGGGTGCCTGGCCAGGGAACGCTCGGGACTCAGCTCGTCCACGAGGCGTTCGAACGGCAGGTCCTGGTGCGCGTAGGCGCCGAGGTCGGTCTCGCGGACCCTGCTGAGCAGCTCGGCGAACGTGGGGTCGCCGCCGGTGTCGGTGCGCAGGACCAGGGTGTTGACGAAGAACCCGGCCAGGTCCTCCAGGGCCCGGTCGCCGCGTCCCGCGACCGCCGTGCCGACGGGGATGTCGGTGCCCGCGCCGAGGCGGGCCAGCAGCATCGCGAGGGCGGCCTGCACGACCATGAACATCGTGGCGCCGCCCTGCCTCGCGGCCTCCACCAGGCCCGCGTGCGCGCCGGGGCCGACGTCGACCGGGACCGTGCCGCCGCGGAACGACGCGACGGCCGGGCGGGGGCGGTCGGCGGGAAGGGTCAGCTCCTCGGGCAGGTCCGCCAGGGCCGTGCGCCAGTAGGCGAGCTGTTCGGTGATCAGGCTTTCCTGGTCGTCCAGGTCGCCCAGGGTCTCGCGCTGCCAGAGCGCGTAGTCGGCGTACTGCACCGGCAGGGGGCGCCAGGACGGGACCGTGCCGTCGCGGCGGGCGGCGTAGGCCGTCTGGAGGTCCCGCAGCAGGACGCCCATCGACCAGCCGTCCACGGCGACGTGGTGCGCCACCAGCGCGAGGACGTGCTCGGTGGCGGAGAGGGTCAGCAGCTCGGCGCGCCACGGCAGGTCGCGGACCAGGTCGAAGCCCGCGCCCGCCACGCCGGCCAGCGCCGGGGACAGCTCGTCCGGGATGATCTGGCGGTGGCGCAGGGCCGGGCGGCCCGCCTCGCCGTCCAGCACGCGCTGGCAGGGGACGCCGCCCGCCTCGGGGAAGAGGGTGCGGAGGGTCTCGTGCCGGTCGGCGACGTCGCCGAGGGCCGCCTCCAGGGCGGCGGCGTCCAGCTCGCCGGTCAGGCGCAGCGCCAGCGGCACGTTGTAGGCGGCGCCCGTCCCGGCCTCCTCCAGCCGGTTGAGGAACCACATGCGCTGCTGGCCGAACGACAACGGCAGCACCTCGGGCCGCTCCCGTACCGCCACCGCCGCCCGCCCGCTCCCGCCCCGGCCGCTCTCGACCAGGCGGGCCAGGGCCGCGACCGTGGGGGCGGCGAACACCTCACGGATGCCCGTGCCGGTGTCCAGGACGGACCGCACGCGTACGACCAGGCGCATCGCCAGCAGCGAATCACCGCCGAGCGCGAAGAAGGACTCCTCGGCTCCGACGTGCTCCAGGCCGAGGACCTCGGCGAACAGCGCGCAGAGGATCTCCTCCACGGCGGTGGCCGGGCCGCGGCTCGTCGTCCCGCCGAACTCGGGGGCGGGGAGGGCGGCGCGGTCGAGCTTGCCGTTGGCGGTGACCGGGAGCTCGTCCAGCATGACGAACGCGGCGGGGACCATGTGGTCGGGGAGGGTGCGGGCGGCGACGTCCCGCAGGGTTCCGGTGTCCACGCCGTCCTCGGCCGGGACGACGTAGGCGACGAGGCGTTTAACGCCGGGCTGGTCCTCGCGGGCGAGGACGGCGACCGTTTCGACGGTGTCGTGGGCGGCGAGGACGGCCTCGATCTCGCCTAGTTCGATGCGGAAGCCACGGATCTTGACCTGGTGGTCCACCCGGCCCATGTACAGCAGCTCGCCGTCCTGGGACCAGCGGGCCAGGTCGCCAGTGCGGTACATCCGGCCACCGAACGGGGAGGCCACGAACCGTTCCGACGTCAGCCCCGGACGGCCCGCGTAACCACGGGCCAGCTGCACACCCGCCAGATACAACTCACCGACCACCCCCGGCGGCACCGGATTGAGGAAGTCGTCCAGCACGAACACCTGGGTGTTCCACACCGGACGGCCGATCGGCACCACACCCGAAGAAGAGATCCGCGCGCAGTCCCACCAGGTGACGTCGACCGCCGCCTCGGTGGGGCCGTAGAGGTTGAACAGGTCCGCGTCCAGCCGCTGCCGGAACTCGGTGACCAGCTCGCCCGGCAACGCCTCACCGCTGCAGATCACCCGGCGCAGGCCGGCGCAGTCCCCCGGGGTCACCTGGCGCAGGAAGGGGCCCAGCATGGACGGCACGAAGTGCATGGTCGTGACGCCGTACCGCTCGACCGCGTCCACCAGGTACGCCGGGTCGCGGTGGCCGCCGGGGCGGGCCATCACCAGGCCGGCGCCCACCAGGTGGGCCCAGAAGAACTCCCAGACCGACACGTCGAAGCCCGACGGGGTCTTCTGCAGTACCCGGTCGTCCTCCGCCAGCGGGAACCGGTCCTGCATCCACAACAGCCGGTTGACGATCGCGCCATGGCTCACCACCGCACCCTTGGGACGGCCGGTCGAGCCCGACGTGTAGATCACGTACGCCGGAAGGCCCGGGGGGAGCGCTTCGCCGAGTGATGTGGCGGGCTCGGCGGCGATCGCCGCGACCGTCGCCGGGTCGTCCCACACCTCCTGGGTGCACACCACCGCAGGGGCGGCGTCGGACAGGATGTACTCGATCCGATCGGCTGGATATTCAGGATCGACGGGGACGTAGCAGGCACCGGCCTTCAGCACCCCCCACAGCACGCACATCAGGTCGGCCGACCGGTCCATCAGGACCGCGACCCGGCTCTCCGGGCCCGCCCCCCGGCCGCGCAACCACCGCGCCACCCGGTCGGAGCGCGCGTCCAGCTCCGCGTACGTCAGTGCCACGGTCTCGTCCAGCACCGCCACGGCGTCCGGCGTCCGGCGCGCCTGCGCCCGGAACAGTTCGACCAGCGTCGTGGAAGGCACCTGCCGCGCCGTGTCGTTCCACTCCTCCAGCACCGTGCGCCGTTCGGCCGGGTCGAGCACGTCGAGGTCGCTCAGCCGGGTGGCCGGGTCGGCCGCCACCTGGGTCAGCACCCGGGTCAGGCGGCCGGCCAGGGATCTGGCGGTCGGCTCGTCGAACAGGTCCACGGCGTACTGGACACCGCCGGACAGTCCGGTGGGCGCGCCGTGCTCGTCATGGTGCTCGGCCAGCCCGACGGACAGGTCGAACCGGGCCATGACCGTCTCGTCGCCCTCCACCGGCCGTACCTCGAGGCCGGGCAACTCCCAGCGGGCCCGCGCCCCCGGGTCGTTCTGCAGCGTCAGCATGACCTGGAACAGCGGGTGCCGGGCCAGCGACCGCTCCGGGCTCAGCTCGTCCACCAGCAGCTCGAACGGCACGTCCTGGTGCGCGTACGCCGCCAGGTCGGCGTCCCTGACCCGGTCGAGCAGCTCCGCGAAGGTCGGGTCCCCGCTCACGTCGGTCCGCAGCACCAGCGTGTTCACGAAGAACCCGACCAGGTCCTCCAGCTCCCGGTCCGCACGCCCCGCGACCGGCGTCCCCACCGGGATGTCCGTCCCCGCCCCGACCCGCGCCAGCATCATCGCCAGCGCCGCCTGGACGACCATGAACATCGTCGCGCCACCTCGCCGCGCGGCCTCCACCAGCCCCGCGTGCACCCCCGCCCCCACCTCGACCGGAACCGCCCCACCCCGGAACGACGCCTCCACCGGCCGCCCCCGGTCCACCGGAAGCGCCAGCTCCTCGGGCACCCCCGCGAGCGCCGCCCGCCAGTACCCGAGCTGCGCACTCAGCAGACTCCCCGGCTCGTCCCCGTCCCCCAGCACCTCCCGCTGCCAAACCGCGTAATCCACATACCGAACCGCCTGCTCCGCCCACTCCGGCCCCGTCCCCGCCCGCCGCGCCGAATAAGCGGCCCGCAGATCCCGCGCGAGCACCCCCATGGACCACCCGTCCACGGCGATGTGATGCGCCACCAGCGACAACACGTACTCACCACGGGAAGCCCCGGACGACCCGGACCCGGCATCGGACAGCACCAGCAGGTCGGCACGCCACGGCAGGTCTCGCGTCAGGTCGAACCGCTCCCCCGCCAGCTCCGCGAGCACGCCGGCCAGCTCGTCCTCGCCGGCCACCCGGGTCCGCAGCCGCGGCCGCGAGTCCGTGATCCGCTGCCAGGGCACGCCCCCGTCCTCCGGGAACACCGTCCGCAACGTCTCGTGCCGGTCGGCCAGATCCCCGAGCGCCGCCTCCAACGCCCCCGGATCCAGCTCACCCGAAAGCCGCAGCGCCAGCGACAGGTTGTACGCCGCCGCGCCCCCACCCTGCTCCAGCCGATTGAGGAACCACATCCGCCGCTGCCCGAACGACAACGCCTCTTTCTCACCACGACCCCCCCGAGCCACCACCCGGGCCTTCCCCCGACCCCCACCGCCCTCCACCAGCCGCGCCAGTGCCGCGACCGTCGGCCCCGCGAACAACTCCCGAATCCCTACTTCAACCCCGAGAACCTGCCGAACCCGAGCGATCAACCGCATCGCCAGCAACGAATCCCCACCAACCTCAAAGAACGACTCCTCAGCCCCCACCTCCCCGACCCCCAAAACCTCCCCGAACAACCTGCAAACCACCACCTCAGCAGCCGTAACAGCCCCCCGCCCCACCCCCCCACCAAACGCCGGCACCGGCAACGCCCCCCGATCCAACTTCCCATGCACCGTCACCGGCAACACATCCACCACCACAACCCCCACCGGCACCATGTACTCCGGCAACCTCTCCCCCACAAACCCCCGCAACTCCAAAACATCCAGCTCACAAACATCCCGCTCCCCAAACGCACCCGCCCCCACCGAGGCGTCTTCCCGCTCCGTACCCGCACCCACGCCACGCTCCGCACCCGGCCCCGCCGGGGCGCCCTCCCGCTCCGCACCCACGTCCCCCTCATCCCGGCGCCGAGACGGCGGGACGTGGTGCGGCGAATCCGGCGCCGTCGTACGGCGGCCGGCCGGAACCACGTACGCGATCAGACGCTTGACGCCGGGCTGGTCCTCACGGGGGACCACGGCCACCTGGCCGACCGCGGGGTGCTCGGCGATTACGGCCTCGATCTCGCCGGGCTCGACGCGGAAGCCGCGGATCTTGACCTGGTCGTCGGCGCGGCCGGCGAACAACAGCTCACCGTCGGGGGTCCACCGGGCGAGATCACCGGTGCGGTACATACGACCGCCGGACGGGCAGGCGACAAAACGCTCCGCGGTCAGGGCCCCTCGCCCCGCGTAGCCGCGAGCCAGGCCGGGACCGGAGACATACAGTTCCCCCGCCACCCCGACGGGAACAGGCTGAAGGAACTCGTCCAGAACGTAGGCGCGGGTGTTCCAGATCGGCCCCCCGATGGGAACCGAGGTACGACCAGGCACCGAAGACAGCGCGTGGGTCATGGTCGCGCAGACCGTGGTCTCGGTAGGCCCGTAGGCGTTGAACATCCGCCGCCCCGCCGACCACCTCTCCACCAACTCGGCCGGACACGCCTCGCCGGCGACCACCAGGGTCGCCAAACACCCGGGCAACTCCTCCACGCCCCCAAGAACCGAGGGCGGCAACGTCACATGTGTGACCCCGAAGTCAGCAAGCAGATCCTCCACCCGCCCGAACGGCGGCATCCGATCAGCCGGAGCAAGCACAAGCGTCGCCCCACCCAGCAACGCCATACAAATCTCCGACACCGCAGCGTCAAACCCAAGCGCCGCGAACTGCAACACCCGAGCCCCCAACCCCACCCCAAACCGCTCAACCTGCGCCCCAGCCAACCCCCCAAGACCCGCATGCGACACCACAACACCCTTGGGAACCCCAGTCGAACCAGAGGTATAGATCACATAGGCGGCCAACGCAGGATGAAGAACCACCCCATCAAAATCCGGAGAACACCGCGACACCTCACCCACCACCACCGGGTCATCCCAAACAACCCCGGCAACCCCCTCAGGCAGAACCCCGGCCGTCGCACCAGTGCAAATCACCAACGCCGGAGCCGCATCCCCCAAAATGAACCCGATCCGCTCAGCCGGATACGACGGATCAAGCGGCACGAACGCCGCCCCCGCCATGGCGACCCCCAACAGCACCGCCACCAGCTCAGGAGACCGATCCATCACCACAGCGACCCGATCCTCAGGCCGCACCCCCCGCCCCGCCAACCACCGCGCCACCCGCCCCGCCCGCTCGGACAACTCCCGATAAGTCCAGGAAGAATCCGCCCCGAGAACCGCCACAGCCTCCGGAGTACGCCGCACCTGCGCGACGAACAGCTCAGACAGCGTCCCCCCGGCCACATCACGCCCGGTGGCGTTCCACGTGGTGAGAACGTCCTCCCGCTCCCGAGCTTCCAGCACCCCGAGCCCGCTGACCCGCACCGACGGATCTGCCGCCACCTCCCCCAGAACCCTCGACAACCGCCCGGCCAGCGCGGCGGCCGTGGACTCGTCGAACAGATCAGCGGCGTACTGAAGATCACCGGCGATCCCGCCAGGCGCCCCCCGCCCGTCCCGCTCCTCCACCAACGCGAAGGACAGATCGAACCGCGCCGGAACCGCCTCGTCCGGCAACGTCTCCGCGTTCATCGGATGCACGGTCAGCCCAGGAAAGTCCCAGTCCGAAGCCGGCAGGTTCTGCAACACCAGCATGACCTGGAACAACGGATGCCGAGCCAACGACCGCGCCGGACTCAGCTCATCCACCAACCGCTCAAACGGCACATCCTGCCGCGCAAACGCCGCAAGATCCGCCTCACGCACCCGCGACAACAACTCACCGAACGACGGATCCCCACCCACATCCGTCCGCAACACCAAAGTATTGACGAAGAACCCAGCCAGATCCTCCAGCGCCCGATCCCCACGCCCCGCGACCGCCGTACCCACCGGAATATCGGTCCCCGCCCCAAGCCGGGACAACAGCATCGCCAGCGCGGCCTGCACGACCATGAACACCGTCGCCCCACGCCGCCGCGCGACCTCCACCAGCCCGGCGTGCACCTCGGCACCGATCCGGAACCGTACGGAACCCCCCTCGAACGAGGCCACCACCAGCCGCGCCCGATCGGCGGGAAGGTTCAGCTCCTCCGGCAACCCGGCCAGCGCCGCACGCCAGTGGGAGAGCTGCTCCCCGAGCGGGCTAACCGGATCGTCCGCCTCACCGAGCACCTCGCGCTGCCACAGCGCGTAGTCGGCGTACTGCACCGGCAACGGCGCCCAGCCGGGAGCGCCGCCCCCAAGCCGGGCGGCGTAAGCGGTGCGCAGATCCCGGGCCAGAATGCCCATCGACCAGCCGTCCACCGCGATGTGATGCGCCACCAGCAGCAACACGAACTCGGAATCGGACAACACCAGCAACTCGACCCGCCACGGCAGATCGACGGCGAGGTCGAAACTCTCCCCGGCCGCCGCGACGAGGACGGCAGGCAGCTCGGCCTCACTCAACCGCCTGCTACGCAGCACGGGCCGGCCCCGCTCCCCGTGGAGAACGTGCTGGCGGGGAGCACCGTCAACGTCGGGAAAGACCGTGCGCAACGTCTCGTGCCGGTCCGCCACATCCCCGAGGGCCGCCTCCAGCGCGGCCGCGTCCAGCTCGCCGGACAGCCGCAGCGCCATCGGCACGTTGTACCCCGCCCCCGCCCCGGCCTCGGTCAGCCGGTTGAGGAACCACATACGCCGCTGCCCGAACGACAACGGCACCGGCCCGGTACGCTCCCTGGCCACCAACGCGGCCCGCGCCCCGCCCCGGCGCCCGTCGACCAGCCCGGCGAGCCCGGCGACGGTCCGCGCCCCGAACACCTCCCGGAGGCTGACCTCGGCCCCGAGCACCGCCCGCACCCGGACCGCCAGCCGCATCGCCAGCAACGAGTCCCCGCCAAGGTCGAAGAAGGAGTCATCGGCCCCGACGTGGTCCAGATCCAGCACCTCGGCGAACAGACGGCACATCGCGGCTTCCACGGGTGTGGCCGGCGCGCGTCCGTCCTGTCCGCCGAACCGCGGAGCGGGCAGCGCGGCACGGTCGAGCTT
Organism: Sphaerisporangium aureirubrum; assembly: GCF_042658925.1. Classification (NCBI taxonomy): domain Bacteria; kingdom Bacillati; phylum Actinomycetota; class Actinomycetes; order Streptosporangiales; family Streptosporangiaceae; genus Sphaerisporangium; species Sphaerisporangium aureirubrum. The sequence goes on along the minus strand of NZ_JBHSRF010000086.1, from coordinate 12,756 downwards.
GCCGTTGACGGTCACCGGCAACGCGTCCAAGACCAGCACAGCCGACGGAACCATGTACTCAGGCAACCGCTCGGTGGCGAAGCCCCGCAGAACCTCACCGTCCACAACAGCACCGGAGGACACCACGTAGGCGATCAGGCGCTTGACGCCGGGCTGGTCCTGCCGGGCGACCACCGCGACCTGACCTACCGCCGGATGCCCTGCCAGCACCGTCTCGATCTCCCCAGGCTCCACCCGGAACCCACGAATCTTCACCTGATCATCGGCCCGCCCCGCGAACATCAACTCCCCGGTGGATGTCCACCGCGCCAGATCCCCGGTCCGGTACATCCGCCCGCCCAGCCCGAACGGACACGCCACAAACCGCTCAGCCGTCAGACCAGCCCGCCCGTCATACCCCCGGGCCAGACCAGACCCAGCGACATACAACTCCCCGACCACCCCAGGCGGCACCGGACGCAAAAACTCATCCAGCACATAGGTACAGGTGTTCTCCCGAGGCCCACCGATCGGCAGAACCACCGGCGCCACATCACCGGGCTCCACCACGAACGTCGTCGCACACAACGTCACCTCGGTCGGCCCGTAAAGATGCCGCACCCGCAACCCCGGGCAGGCATCCAGCACCTTGCCCACCGACCCCGCCGGAACCACATCCCCACCGGTCAACACCTCGGTAAGCCGCCGCAACGACCCCGGCGACTCCTCAGCCAACACCCCGAACAACCCAGCCGTCACATGCACGAACGACAACTCATGCGCCTCGATCAGGGCGGCGACCATCCCCGCGTCCACCACCCCGGCAGGCGCCACCACAACCGTCCCGCCACGCACCAACGGCACCCACAACTCATACGTCGAAGCATCGAAGGCATGCGGCGCATGCATCAACACGCGATCGCCGGGACCCACCGACCAGCCACCATCGGTCACCAGACCGGCCACCCCACCGTGTGTGGCGACGATCCCCTTCGGCACCCCGGTCGAGCCAGACGTGAACATCACATACACCGACGACCCAGCCGACACCGCCACCCCAGGAGCAGAGTCCGGATAGGACGCCACCTCCGCCACCACCAGCGGGTCATCCCACAACACCGCTCCTGACACCACCCCAGCAGTACCCGCCTCCGCCACCACCAGATCCGGCCCCGCCCCCTCCAACATCAACCCAACCCGCTCAGCCGGATACGCCGGATCCACCGGCACATACACCGCCCCCGCCTTAACCACCCCCAACAGCAACACCACAAGATCCACCGACCGATCCATCACCACCCCGACCCGCCGCTCAGCCCCCACCCCCCGAGCAAGCAGCCACCAAGCCACCCGATTAGCCCGCCGCTCCAACTCCGCATACGTCAACCGCACCCCATCCCCCACCACGGCAAACACATCAGGACTACGCCCCACCTGCCCCCGCACCAACTCCCCCAGCGACACCCCCACCACCGGCACAGCAGTGTCGTTCCACCCCTCGACAACCGCCCGCCGCTCCCCACCCGACAACACATCCAACCCAGCCACCACAACCCGAGGATCCGCGGCCACCTGCGCGAAGACCCGATCCAGCCGTTCCGCCATCGTCCGCACGGCGGTCTCGTCGAACACGTCGGGCCGGTAGTCCAGCCGCAGGTCCAGCGTCTCGCCGGGCACGGCGATGAGGGTGAGCGGGTAGTGCGCGGCGTCCTGCCCGGCGACGACCCGCAGCCCGCCGGGACCGGCGGCGCCCTCGGTGTCATGCGGGTAGTTCTCGTAGATCACCAGGGTGTCGAAGGACGCGCCGGCTCCGGCCGTCCGCTGGATCTCGGCCAGCCCCAGATGCTGGTGGGCGATCAGCTCGGACTGCCGGCCCTGAAGACCGGCCAGGAGGTCGGTGAACAGACGGCCGGGTTCCAGCGTCACCCGCACCGGCACGGTGTTGATGAACAGCCCCAGCATCCGCTCGACACCGGGCAGGTCGGCGGGACGTCCGGCGACGGTGGCCCCGAACACGACATCGGTGCGCCCGGTCAGCGTCCCCACCAGGACCGCCCACACCCCCTGCACGACGGTGTTGAGCGTCAGCCCGTGGGCCCGCGCCAGGTCGCGCAGGGCGCGGGTGAGCGGCTCCCCGAGCCGGGTGGTCACATGCCGGGACGGAACCGTCTCGGCGTCCGGCTCGACGGACGCCACCAGCGTCGGCTCGCTCACGCCCGCGAGCGCCCGCCGCCAGGCGTCCTGCCCGGCCGCGGAGTCCTGGCGATCCAGCCAGGCCAGGTAGTCACGGTAAGGAGCGACGGGAGGAAGCCCGGAGGCGTCCCCGCCCGCCGCGTAGATCTGCGACAGCTCGTCGAGCAGCACGGGGAACGACCAGCCGTCCAGCACGATGTGGTGCATCGTCATGACGAGCCGGTACGTGGCCCCGCCGAGCTTCACCAGGAGCAGCCGCAGCAGCGGCGGCGCCGCCAGGTCGAACCGCGCCAGCTCGGCCTCGGCGAGGCGATCCGCCTCGGCCCGCGCGGCACCGTCCGCCAGGGCACCGAGGTCGGCCTCGCGCCAGGGCAGCACCGCGTTCCGGACGACCACCTGGATCGCGGAGCCCTCGGGCTGATGGAAGCCGGACCGCAGGACCGCGTGCCGGTCCAGCAGCGCCTGGAAGCAGGCGCGGAGCAGGGCGGGGTCGAGGGTGGCGTCGAACTCCATGACGCGCTGGCTCACGTAGACGTCGCGGGCGTCGTAGCGGGAGTGGAACAGCAACCCTTCCTGGAGCGGCGACAGCGGCAGGACGTCCACCAGGCCGGGGATCTCGGTTTCGAGCCGCTCGATCTCCTGCTGGCCGAGGGAGACCAGCGGGAAGTCGGACGGGGTGTGGCCACCGCCGGACGTGGCGGCGTGCGCGGCCAGCCCGCCGAGCATCGCCGCCCAGGCCTCCGCGATCTCCCGCACCGTGGCGTCGTCGAGCAGGCCCGCCGGGGCGGTCAGCGTCACGGTCAGTTCGGGGCCGCCGGGCAGGTCCCTGACCAGGCCCCCGGCCTCCAGGGTGTGGGTGAGCGCCATCCCGGGGTCGACCGTCCCGCCGAGCACCGTGGCGCCGTCCGGCTGCCAGTACCCCTGCGCGCCGGCGGCCGGGGTGAACCGGCCGAGGTAGTTGAACCGGATCTGCCCCATGGGCAGCCGAGCGAGGGCGGGCGCGGTCTCCGGGTTGAGGTACCGCAGCAGCCCGTACCCGAGACCGTCCCCGGGAACGGCCCGCAGCTGTTCCTTGATCCGCTTGAGCAGCCGCCCCGCCTCGGGCCCACCGGCCCGCACCTGGGCCGGAGCGATCGTCCCCGGGTCCAGCCGGACGGGATACGAGCCGGTGAACCAGCCGACGGTCCTGCTCAGGTCCATGTCGCCGGTCAGCGGGACCCGGCCGTGGCCCTCGATGTCCACCAGGACGCCGCCGCCGAGCCCCTGCCGCCATTCGGCCAGCGCCGCGACCAGCCCGGCCAGCAGCACGTCCGCGATCCCGACGTGGAACGCGGCCGGCACCAGCGTCAGCAGCTCCGCCGTGGCGGGCACCTGGAGCGACACCTGCCGCATCCCGGCCGCCACCGTGTCCACCGCCGGGTCCGGCACCCGCTCCGCGAGCGCCGCCACGGGCCCGTCCAGCATCCGCGTCCACGACGGCGTCTCGGCCGCCCGCTCGGCGCTCGACGCCTGCTCGGCCAGCTCCGCGGCCCACCGCCGGAACGACGTCCCCACCCCGGGAAGGGCGGCCGAGTCGTAGGCGGCGGCGAGGTCGGGCAGGAGGATCCGCCAGGAGACCGCGTCCACCACCAGGTGGTGCGCGACCAGCAGGAGGCGGCCGGGGGCACCCGGGCCGGCGTCGAACCAGACGGCGCGCAGCATCGCGCCGGAGCGGGGGTCGAGCCCGGCGGCCTCGTGTTCGGCGCGGGCGCGGACGGATGACGTCCAGGTGGCCGGGTCCCAGCCGGTGGCGTCCACGCGGGGGATCGTCACCGGGGTGGAGCCGGGCGGGGGGATGTCCAGGTGGGTGGCGCCGGGGGCCAGGCGGGCGCGGAGGATGTCGTGGTGGTCGAGGAGGGCCCGGACGGCCGCGGTGAGGCGCGCGGGGTCCAGGGCGGGCGGGGTCTCCACCAGCATGAGCTGCGAGAAGGAGCCGGTGAGGGCGGTGGGGCCCGCCCGGTCGGCGAGTTCGCGCATGAAGGGGGTCAGGGGAACCGGGCCGGTTCTCGACTCGTCCTCTCGTGGGGCCGCGGGGACGGCGGCGACCCTGGCGAGGGCGGCGGGCGTGCGCAGGTCGAACATCTGGCGGGCGTTGACGGCCACGCCGGCGCGGGCGGCGCGGGCGACGACCAGCATGGACATGATGGAGTCGCCGCCGAGTTCGAAGAAGGAGTCGTCGGCGCCGACGCGCTCCAGCCCGAGCACCTCGGCGAACAGGCCGCAGAGGATCTCCTCCGCGGCGGTGGCCGGGGCCCGGCCGGTGGAGCCGCGGAACTCGGGCGCGGGCAGCGCGGCACGGTCGAGCTTGCCGTTCGCGGTCACCGGCAGGGCGTCGAGCGTGACGAACGCGGCGGGGACCATGTGGTCCGGCAGGGTGCGCGCGGCGAGGTCCCGCAGGGCGTCGACGTCGACGGCGTCCCCGGCGGGGACGGCGTACGCGACCAGGCGCTTGACGCCGGGCTGGTCCTCCCGGGCCAGCACCACGACCGAGGCCACGGCGTCATGGGCGGCGAGGACGGCCTCGATCTCGCCGAGCTCGATGCGGAAGCCACGGATCTTGACCTGATGGTCGGCACGGCCCGCGTACAGCAGCTCGCCGTCCGGGCTCCAGCGCGCCAGGTCGCCGGTGCGGTACATCCTGCCGCCGAACGGGGAGGCCACGAACCGTTCCGAGGTCAGCCCCGGACGGCCGGCGTAGCCACGGGCCAGCTGCACACCCGCGAGGTACAGCTCGCCCATCACGCCGGGCGGCACGGGCCGCAGGAAGTCGTCCAGCACGTAGACCTGGGTGTTCCAGACCGGACGGCCGATCGGCACCGCACCGGAGGAGGAGATCCGCGCGCAGTCCCAGTAGGTGACGTCGACCGCGGCCTCGGTGGGGCCGTAGAGGTTGAACAGGTCCGCGTCCAGCCGCTGCCGGAACTCGGTGACCAGCTCGCCCGGCAACGCCTCACCGCTGCAGACCACCAGGCGCAGGCCGGGACACCGGCCGGGCGCCACCTGCTGGAGGAACGGCCCCAGCATGGACGGCACGAAGTGCATCACCGTCACGCCGTACCGCTCCACCGTGTCCACCAGGTACGCCGGATCCCGGTGCCCACCCGGCCGGGCCATCACCAGACCGGCCCCCACCAGCTGCGCCCAGAAGAACTCCCACACCGACACGTCGAACCCCGACGGGGTCTTCTGCAGCACGCGGTCGGCGCCGGTCAGCCGGAACCGGTCCTGCATCCACAGCAGCCGGTTGACGATCGCGCCGTGGCTCACCACCGCGCCCTTGGGACGGCCGGTCGAGCCCGAGGTGTAGATCACGTACGCGGGAAGCTCCGGCGGAAGCACCTCGCCGAGCGGGACGGCGGGCTCGGCCGCGACCGCCGCGACCGTCGCCGGGTCGTCCCACAGCTCCTGCGTGCAGACCACCGCCGGAGCGGCGTCGGACAGGATGTACGCGATCCGATCGGCGGGATATTCGGGATCGACGGGCACATACGAGGCGCCGGCCTTCAGCACACCCCACAGCACGCACATGAGATCCACCGAGCGGTCCATCAGCACCGCGACCCGGCTCTCCGGCCCGGCCCCGCGCCTCCGCAACCACCGCGCCACCCGATCGGAGCGCGCGTCCAGCTCCGCGTACGTCAACGCCGCGTTCTCGTCCAGCACCGCGACCGCGTCCGGCGTCCGGCGCGCCTGCGCTCGGAACAACCCGGTCAGCGTCGTGGCGGGCACCGCGTGACCGGTGGCGTTCCACTCCTCCAGCACCAGCCGCCGCCCCGCCGGGTCCAGCGGCTCGAACGCCCCGACGCGCCGTCCGGGGTCCTGCGTCATCCACGCGAGCAGCCGCACCAGCCGGTCCGCCAGGTCGCGCACGGTCCGCGGGTCGAGCAGGTCGGGGCGGAACTCCAGCCGCAGCTCCATGGCGTCCAGCGGGGCGACCAGCAGGCTCAGCGGGTAGTGGCTGGTGTCGTCCCCGGAGCCGCCGTCGATGGTGAGGCCGCTGAGCTTGAGCGGGCCGCCGGGGTCGCGGGGATAGTTCTGGTACACCATCAGCGTGTCGAACGTCGCGCCGCGGCCGGCGATGCGCTGGATCTCGGCCAGGCCGAGGTGCTGGTGGGCGAGCAGCCCGGACTGCCAGTGCTGCAACGCGGTGAGCGTCTCGGCGACCGTCCTCGCGGGGTCGAGGCCGACCCGCACGGGGACGGTGTTGATGAACAGGCCGACCATGCGTTCCACGTCCGGCACCTCGGCGGGCCGCCCGGCCACGACGGCGCCGAGCACGACCTCGGTGCGGCCGGTGAGCATGCCGATGACCATGGCCCAGGCGCCCTGCACGACGGTGTTGAGCGTGAGGCCGTGCCGCCGCGCCATCTCGCGCAGCGCGCCGGTCAGCCGCTCGTCCGTGTGGACCAGCACCCGCTCGTACCGGTCGCCCGCCCGGTCCACCGGGGCGACCAGCGTCGGCTCGGACACCCCGTCCATGGCCTGCCGCCACGCGTCCCTGGCGGTCTCCTTGTCCTGCCGGGCCAGCCACGTCAGGTACTCGCGGTAGGACGTCACCGGCGGCAGCACCCGGGTGTCGCCCCCGGCGGCGTACACCTCGGACAGCTCGGAGAACAGGATCGGCACCGACCAGCCGTCCATCACGAGGTGGTGCAGGGTCACGACCAGCCGGTACCGCGACGGGCCGAGCCGGAGCAGCAGCAGGCGCAGCAGCGGCGGGACCGCCGGGTCGAAGCGGCCCTTCTCCGCGGCGGCCAGCCGTGCCGCCTCGGCGTCCCGCTCGGCCATGGCCAGCCCGGACAGGTCCTCCTCGTGCCACGGCAGCGTCACGCCCTGGACGATGAGCTGCACCGGGTCACCGGAGCCGCGCCGCTGGAACGACGCCCGCAGGCTCGCGTGCCGGTCCAGCAGGGCCTGCCAGGACCGGCGCAGGACGCCGACGTCCAGGGCACCGCTCAGCTCCATCGCGCCCTGCAGCACGTAGACGTCGGCGACGTCCCCGGTGTCCCCGGCGTAGGCGGCGTGGAAGAGCAGGCCCTCCTGCAGGGGGGACAGCGGCCAAACGTCCTCGATCCTCACCTGGGTCACCGCGGTCCCCTCTCGCCTGCGAGCCTGATCTGGAACTCGTCGATCTCGTCCTGGGCAAGTGCCACGAAGGTGAAGTCGGACGGCGTGTGGCCGCCGCTGCCGGGATCGGCGGTATGCGCCACCAGGCCGGTGAGCATCGCCGCCCACGCGCCGGCCAGGTCGTGCAGGGCGGTCTCGTCGAGCAGACCGGACGGGCAGGTCAGGGTCAGGGTCAGCTCCGGCCCCGTGGGCAGGTCGCGCACCAGCCCTCCGGCCTCAAGGGCGTGGGACGCGGCCATCCGGGCGTCGGCGCTGCCGCCGAGCACTACGTTCCCGACAGGTTGCCACCTCCCCCTACCGATGTCATGGCCGTCCAACTGGCCGACGGACGGGGTGAAGCGGCCCAGGTAGTTGAAGCCGATCTGCGGGGACGGCGCCGCGGTCAGGGCCGGGTCGGGCTCGGCGGCGAGGTGGCGCAGCACGCCGTGGCCGAGGCCGTCGCCGGGCACCGCGCGCAGCTGCTCCTTGACCCGTTTGACCAGGGTGCCCGCGGCGGGGCCGCCCGCGCGGATCTGGGCGTACTCGGCGGTGCCGGGGTCGAGGCGGACCGGGTGGGAGCCGGTGAACCAGCCGACGGTGCGGGTCAGGTCCATGTCGGGGGCCAGCGGGACCCGGCCGTGGCCCTCCACGTCCACGAGCACGCCGCCGGTGACGTCGCCGCGCCACTCGGCCACGGCGGCGGCCAGGGCCGCGAGCAGGACGTCGTCGACGCCCGCGTAGAAGGCGGCCGGGACGGTGGTCAGCAGGTCCCTGGTGGTCTCGACGGGCACGGGCAGCGAGACGTGGTGCATGCCGTTGGCCACGGTGTCCACCGCCGGGTCCAGCGGGCGCTTGCCGATCAGGGGGTCGGGGCCGCCGAGCAGGCCGATCCACCGGGGCAGTTCGGCCGTGCGTTCCTCCACCTGGGCGGCCAGGGCGCGGGCCCAGCGGCGGAACGACGTCCCCGGCGGGTCGAGCGCCGGTTCGCGGCCCTCCGCGAGGGCGGTGTAGGCGGCGGCGAGGTCAGGGACGAGCACACGCCAGGAGACGCCGTCCACGACGAGGTGGTGGGCGACCAGGAGCAGGCGGCCCTCGTCGGCGAACCAGACGGCCTGGAGCATCACCCCGGCGGCCGGGTCCAGGCGTGCCACCGCCGCCGCCTCCTCGGCCTCCAGGTCCGCTGCCGCGACGCTGACGCGGTCCTTCGGCGCGGTGCCCTTCTCCGGGACGGTCAGGGTGCCGTCGCGGAACCTGGCCCGCAGGATGTCGTGATGGTCGAGCAGGACGCGCAGCGCCTCGGCCAGCAGGGACGGGTCCAGCGGGGGGACCTCGACGAGCATGGACTGGGACAGGGAGCCGGTGAGCGCGGCCGGCCCCGCCCGTTCGGCGAGTTCCCGCATCACCGGGGTCAGCGGCACCGTGCCCACCGGGATGTCGGGCTCGCGGCGGGCCACCGGCTCGCCGGCGGCCGTCTCGGCCACCCGGGCGAGGGCGGCGGGGGTCTTGTGCTCGAACACCTGCCGGGTGGTGATGACCAGGCCCGCGCGGCGCGCCTTGGTGACGACCATCATGGACATGATCGAGTCCCCGCCCAGCTCGAAGAACGAGTCGTCGGCCCCGGCCCGCCCCAGCCCCAGCACCTCGGCGAACAGCCGGCACAGCACCTCTTCGACGGGGGTCGCCGGCGCCCGGCCGTCCGCCTGCGTGCCGAACTCGGGCGCGGGCAGCGCGGTCCGGTCGAGCTTGCCGTTCACCGTGACCGGGAGCCGGTCGAGCACCACGAACGCGGCGGGCACCATGTGGTCGGGCAGCACCCCGGCGAGGTGCCCCCGCAGGGCTTCGGTGTCCACCGCACCGGGCGTGGCCGCCGGCCCGGACGTGGGCGGCGCGGGGGTCGTCTCCGCTCCGGTGCCGGGGGTGGGCACCACGTAGGCGACCAGGCGTTTCACTCCCGGCTGGTCGGTGCAGGCGATCACGGCGACCTGGCCCACCGCCGGGTGGGCGGCCAGGACGGACTCGATCTCGCCGAGTTCGACGCGGAAGCCGCGGATCTTGACCTGGTGGTCGGCGCGGCCGCCGAAGCGCAGGGCGCCGTCGGGTGTCCAGCGGGCGAGGTCGCCCGTGCGGTACATCCGGGCGCCCGCCTCGTCGAACGGGCAGGCGACGAACCGTTCCGCGGTGAGGCCGGGGCGCCGGACGTAGCCGCGCGTCACGCCGGTGCCCGCGACGTACAGCTCGCCGGTGACGCCCGGCGGGACGGGGCGCAGGAAGTCGTCCAGCACGTACACCCGGACGTTCGCGATCGGGCCGCCGAGGGGCACCACGTCCGGCGGCTCGGCGGGGGCCGTCCACGAGGTGACGTCCACCGAGTTCTCGGTCGGGCCGTACTCGTTGTGCAGCACCCGGCCCGGCGCCCAGCGCCGCACGACGTCCGGCCCGCACTCCTCGCCCGCGGTCACCAGGTACTCGATGTTCCGCAGCACCGCCGCGGCGCGCTCGTCGTCGTCCCCGGCGAGGGATTCGAGGACGGTGGGGGTGAACGTCACGGCGTTCACCCGGAGGGTCTCCAGTTCCCGCAGCAGGTCGCCGTCCCGCCGCGCGACGCACAGCGTGGCGCCGCCCGCGAGGGTCGGGTAGATCTCCGACACCGACGTGTCGAACGACACCGAGGCGAACTGCAGCACCCGGTCCCCCGGGCCCCAGCCGTAGGCGGTCACCCGCCACGCGATGTAGTTCGCCACTCCCCGGTGCGGCACGGCGACCCCCTTGGGCCTGCCGGTGGACCCGGAGGTGTAGATCACGTACGCCGGGTGCTCGGGCCTCAGGGGCACCACCCGGTCGGCGTCGGCCGGCGCGGTCGCCGGACGGGCCGCCAGCTCGGCCGCCGCCGCGGGTTCGTCCCACACCAGCCGCTCGACCGGGGACCCGGCGCCGGAGGCCGCCGCGACGACGGGCTCGGCGGCGCGGGTGCACACGACCAGGGCGGGGGCCGCGTCGGCGAGCATGGCGGCGACGCGTTCGGCGGGGTAGCCGGGGTCGATCGGGACGTAGGCCGCGCCGGACTTCAGCACGCCGAGCAGGACGGCGATCAGGTCGGCCGAGCGTTCCATCGCCACGGCGACCAGGTTCTCGGGGCCGACACCCCGGCCGATCAGCCAGTGCGCGAGGCGGTTGGCGCGGGCGTCCAGCTCGGCGTAGGTGAGGGACTCCTCCGCGGTGACGACGGCCGTCGCGGCCGGGGTGCGCGCCACCTGGGCCTCGACCAGCTCGGGGACGAGTGTCACGGTGACCGGGCGGGCAGTGCCGTTCCACTCGCGCAGCACCCGGTGCTCCTCGGCCGGGGTGAGCAGGCCGAGGTCGCACAGCCGGACGGCGGGGTCTGCGGCGACCCGCGCGAGCACGCGGGTCAGCCGTGCCACCAGCGTCTCGGCCGCCGCCCGGTCGAACACGTCGGGCCGGTACTCCAGGCGCAGCTCCATGTCGTCGCCCGGGGTCGCGACGAACGTCAGCGGGTAGTGGGCCGCGTCCTCGCCGCCGGCCATGGCGCTGCGCAGGCCGGTGAGGTGCAGCGGGCCGCCGGGGTCGCCCGGGTAGTTCTGGAACACCATCAGGGTGTCGAAGGTGGCGGCCGGCCCGGCCACGCGCTGGATCTCCGCGAGCCCTAAGTGCTGGTGGGCCAGCAGCCCGGTCTGGCGGGCCCCGAGGTCGGCGAGCAGGTCCGCGAACGTCTGGTCCGGGGTGAGGCTCGCCCGCACCGGGACGGTGTTGACGAACAGGCCCAGCATGCGCTCGACGCCGGGCAGCTCGGCCGGGCGGCCCGCGACCGTCGTGCCGAACACCACGTCGGACCGGCCCGCCAGCGTTCCGACCAGCACGGCCCACGCGCCCTGGAGCACGGTGTTCAGCGTCAGGCCGTGCGTCCTCGCGGTCTCGCGCAGCGCGGCGGTGAGCGGGGCGCCCGCGTGGCCCACCACGTGCCTGATCCGTTCGCCGCCGGTGTCGCCGGGGCCGACCAGGGTGGGGTCGTCCACCCCGGCGAGCGCCTCGCGCCAGGCCTCGCGGGCCGCGTCCCGGTCCTGGCCGGCGAGCCAGGCCAGGTACTCGCGGTAGGAGGTGACCGGCGGCAGGACGGACGCGTCGCCGCCCGCCGCGTAGATCCGCGACAGCTCGCCGAACAGGACGGGCAGCGACCAGCCGTCCATGACGAGGTGATGCATGGTGACGACCATGCGGTACCGGGACTCCCCCAGCCTGAGCAGCAGCAGCCGCAGCAGCGGCGGGGTGGCCAGGTCGAACCGGGTCTCCTCCTCTGTGGCCAGGCGTCCGGCCTCGGCCAGGGCGTCCGACGGCGACAGGCCGGTGAGGTCCACCTCCCGCCACGGCGTCGCCACCGTGCCCGCGACCACCTGGACGGCCTGCTCCAGGTTCCCGGTGCGGCGGAACCCCGCGCGCAGGCTCGCGTGCCGGTCCAGCAGCGCCCGCCACGACGCGCGCAGAAGGCCGGTGTCCAGGTCGTCGTCGACGTCCACGACGCGCTGCCAGATGTAGGCGTCCCGGGCCTGCTCGTCGTAGCCGGACAGGAAGAGCAGCCCCTCCTGGAGCGGCGACAACGGCCACACGTCGGCCAGGCCCGGCGTCGCGGCCTCCAGTTCCTCCACGTCGTCCTGGGCGAGCGTGACCAGCGGGAAGTCGGACGGCGTGTGCCCGCCGTCCCCGCAGGCGGCGATGCCGGTGAGCATGGCCACCCAGGCGGACGCCAGCCGGTCCAGATCCGCGTCGTCGAACACCCCCGCCGGGCAGATCAGCGTGACGGTCAGCTCAGGGCCGTCCGGCAGGTCGCGCACCAGCCCGCCGGCCTCCAGGGCGTGCGACATCGCGATACGGGGGTCGGTGGCGCCACCGAGCACGTCATCCTCGACCGGCCGCCAGTCACCCCCTGTACCCGCTCCGAACCTGCCGAGATAGTTGAACCCGATCTGCGGCGTAGGCAGCGCGGCGAGTACCGGCCCGATATCCGGATTCATGTACCGCAACAGCCCGAATCCAAGCCCGTCCCCCGGCACCCCGCGCACCTGCTCCTTCACCCGCTTGAGCAGCCGCGCGGCCTCCGGCCCGCCCTGCCGCACCCCCGCGTGGTCCAGCCCTCCCGCGTCCAGCCGCACCGGATGCACCGCCGTGAACCACCCCACGGTCCTGCTCAGATCCATCTGCTCGGACATCGGGACCCGCCCGTGCCCCTCCACATCCACCAGCAGCGCCCCGCCCCCACCCCGCCACTCGTCCAACGCCCCCACCAGCCCCGCCAGCAACACCTCGTCCACCCCCGCGTGAAACGCCGCCGCCACCCGAGTCACCAGCTCCCCCGCCACCCCCGCCCCCACCCGAACCGAAACCCGCCGCACCCCGTTCCCCACAACATCCACCCCCGCATCCAGCCCC
>NZ_JBHSRF010000085.1:0-38914 GCF_042658925.1 Sphaerisporangium aureirubrum | reverse complement strand
CCCACCGGAACCTCCCCCGCCCCCCTGGCCGACCACCTCACCCGCGGCACCCCGGTAAGGGCCTACGGCTACCCCCCCGGAATCGACACCGGCATCTGGGCCACCGCCTACGAACTCGGCGACCCCAGCGGCCCCGGAGCCGAATGGATCCAACTCGACGCCACCCGCGTAACCGGCCGCCGAATCGAACAGGGCTTCAGCGGCGCCGGAATCGAGTGCGACACCACCGGCCACGTCCACGGCATCGCGGTCACCGAGGACCGCGCAGGCGGCGCGAAAGTCGCCTGGATGCTCCCGGTCTCCACCCTGGCGGCGCGGTGCCCGGTGGTGCGGGAGATCATCTCCAAGGCCCGGGAGCCGTTGCCCGCGGAGCTGGCGGGGGTGCTGGGGGTGATGCGGCAGGTGGCCGAGGATCTGCCGTACCCGGTCCGCAGCAGGTTCGGCCGGTTTCCCCTCTCCAGCGTCTACGTCCGGCAGAGCGTGACAGCCGCCTCCACTCCTTCTCGCCGTCCCTGGGAGAATGACGACGAGGAGCACGGAGCACCCGAGGAGGAGCGCAGGTCCCCCGGCCTGGCGCAACCGTTCGAGCAGGTCTTCGAGTTGTACGACCACCTGGTGATCGAGGGTGACGCCGGTCTCGGCAAGAGCACCCTGGGGCGCAGCCTCACCGGACGTCTGGCGCGAGCCGCCCTTGACCCGGAAGGCCCCGCGGCCGGGCAGGTTCCCCTGCTCATCCCGGCGCGCGTCCTTGCGGCACACGTCCGGCGCAGCTGGCCCGAGGCCCTCAGCGCGTCGGTCGCCGAGGAGTACGGCCGCCCGGACGGCGAGGTCTCCGCCGCGCTCTTCGCCGGACCGGTCGGCGGACGCCGCTGGCTGATCGTGGTGGACGCGCTGGACGAGATCCCCGACCAGGACGACCGGGAGCGGCTGCTGATCGCCCTGGCGACTCGCATGTCGGCCGCCGACGGCCCGGCCCGTTTCCTGGTCACCACCCGGCCGCTGTCCCCTGGCGAGATAGAGCGTCTGCGCGACCCCCGTGTGGGTTTCTACGGGTTGCAGCCCTTCGACCGCGACGCTCTGGTCAAATTCGCGCACAACTGGTTCAACCCCGACAAAACACCGTCGGGCCACGCGTCCGCCGAGGAGTTCCTGCGCCAGGTGCGTCTCGCGGCCCTGGAGGACGTGCTCGTGGTGCCGCTGCTCGCCACGGTCGCCGCCAACATCCACCAGTCCCGCAAGGACCGTCCCCTCCCGGCCAGCCGGTACGAGCTGTACGAGGAGTACATCAACAGGTTCATCCAGGCCCGGCCCACGGTGCCGACCGCATTACACGACCACCCGGCGCTCGCCGACTGGCTGCACGAGAACCGCACCACTCTGCTGGAGGAACTGGCCACCGCCTACACCACGAGCGAGACCCCCCTGACGGAGGTGGCCCGGAGCGTGATCACCGGCGCCGCCCCGGTACTCTCGCGCCTCCCGATCGACTGGGAGAACACGCTGGCCGAGTGGCTCTCCCACACCGGACTCCTGAGCCGCCAGGCCACCCGCCTGCGCTTCCTCCACCAGACCTTCGCCGAGCATCTGGCCGCGACGGCGCGGGCCAAGACCCTCCCGGACACCTTCCGTCCCGACGAGGCGCCCTGGGACGAACTGATCCGCGACCTCCTGCTCGACGACGAGACCACCCAGAGGGTCCTCCTCCACTATTCGCACCTGGCCGGACCGGCCACCGGGCTGATCGACTGGTTACAGGGGGGAACACGCGACCAGCGTGACCGTGCGGGGGCGCTGATCAGCCAGGGGGCACCCTGTACCGGCGACCAGCGTGACGCGTACGTGGGCCGCGTGGTGGACCAAGCCCTCACCGGCTCGTCGTGGGAGCTGCGGCAATTGGGCGGCCAGACCCGTCATCCCGGCGTACGCGCGCGGCTGGAGCGGCTGCTCGACGGCGATTCGGCCGACGTCGAAGCGAAGATCGTCGTGATCGACCTGTTGCGGGATCGATCCGATCACGTCCGGCGCACAGGTCCGTCACTCCTGCGGGTCCTCCTCCGGACGCACAAGCCGGACCTTCGATGCCAGGCGGCCGGTGTCCTGGCGAAATTCGGTGACGAATATCGGGCCCAAGCGGCCGAGATCCTCGGACAGATCGCCACCGACGCGTCGATCCCCCCTGCGCATTGTCAAACGGCCGCCGCGACGCTGGCAGAGCTCGGCGGGGAGCACCAGACCCGAGCCGCCGAAATCCTCATAGAGATCGCCATGGACTCCCGCGCGGCCGGATACTCGCGTGGCACGGCGGCCGAGCATCTCGCGCAGCTCGGCGGCGATCACCGTCTACGCGCCGCCGAGGCCCTGGATCAGATCGCCACCGATCCGATGACGATCACGTCGTGGCGACGGAAGACAGCCAAGGATCTGGCGGAACTCGGTGGCGATCACCGTCTGCGCGCCGTGGAG
This sequence comes from Sphaerisporangium aureirubrum, assembly GCF_042658925.1. Classification (NCBI taxonomy): domain Bacteria; kingdom Bacillati; phylum Actinomycetota; class Actinomycetes; order Streptosporangiales; family Streptosporangiaceae; genus Sphaerisporangium; species Sphaerisporangium aureirubrum. Next base: position 36,451 of record NZ_JBHSRF010000085.1, on the reverse strand, counting down.
ATCCTTGAACAGATGGCGGGCGACACCAATGGCGACGCCTATGACCGGGCACTCGCGTGGGCGGGTGTGGCGGCGGTGGAGCCCCGCTATCTCACCCGGGCGGCTACCGGCCTTCATCGGCTGGCCGTCGACCCGTCGATGTACGGATGGCAGCGGCTGAGATGCGCCGGCCTGCTGGCCGAGTTGGACGGCAAGAGCCACGAACTCGCGGCCGAAGCACTGGCGACTATCGCCACGGACCCCGATGTCGACACCGACGATCGCCTCTCGGCCGCGGTGCGACTGGGAGAACTGGGTGGTGAACACCGGCACAGGGCGGCCGGGGTCTTGCACCGGCTGGCAGCCGACTTCACGGCCGACGCATCCAGTCGTTGTGCCGCCGCGGAGGCGCTCACGCAGTTCAAGGAGCACTGCGACAGGGCGACGACAATCCTCTTCCATCTGGTAGGCGACCCGAACATCGACGTCAAAGGGCGGGCCGAGGCCGCGGTGACGCTGGCCAAGCTCAGCGGCGGCCATATCACCACGTTGCTGGACATGTTCGGTGGAGTACTGAATGACCGCTTCTCCGCACCTGGTGATCGCATCCTCGCCGCCGCCGTCTGGGCGGCCCTCAAACCGGATACCGCGGCGCTCGTCGTGGCGTTGTTCGGTCCCCTGACCGACGGTCCGGCGATCGACACACACGCACATGCACTGGTAACGGATACGTTGCTCGAACTCGGGCCTCGATTTCGTGCGCAGGCCGCGGACATCCTTCTCTCCTGGGCTGGAGACCACCGCGTCATCCCTGACGAACGATGGAGAGCCGCCTATCAGTTGGCCGGATTGAGCGGCGCGTACAACCGAGCGAGCGCGAGCATCTGCCACGAACTGGCCACCGATCCGACGGCCGACGCCTTGGACCGGCAGTACGCCGCCCAAACGCTCGCCGACCTCGGTGATGATCACCAAGCGGTCGCGGTAGCGATCTTCATCCGCCTGGCCACCGATCCCCTGATATCGGCGGGGTATCGCGCGCACACAGCGGCGGACCTGGTGAAACTCGGGAGCGAACACCGCGCCCTGGCAGCCGCGACCCTGCGTGACATCGGCATGGATGCGACCCTCCACGGATGGTCCCGCACAAACGCGGTCACGGTACTGGCCAGGCTCGGCAGCGAGCAGTGCGCCGAAGCGGCTGCGTTGCTGCGAAGGATCGCCGCGGACCCCATGACCACGGCCGACGACTATGTCAGGACGCTCACCGACTTGGTTGAAATCGATCCGCGGCAGGGCCCTGACATCGCACAAGCCCTCCGCGACATCGCGCACGCCCCCGTCGCCGGCTCCTACGCGCGTCGGCTGGCGGCGGCGGCGCTCGGCGACCTCGGCGACGACCATCGCGGCCACGCCGCCGGGCTCCTGCACGAACTGGCGACCGACCCGCTCATCGCGGCCTGGGAGCGCTGCGACGCCGCGCAGGAGCTGGCGCGGCTCGGTGACGGCCATCGCGTCGCGGCCGCCGAGGTTCTCCGCCGTCTCGCCCTCGACTCCACCATGGACGCCCGCGACCGCCGGGACGGGGCGGTGGGACTGGGGAAACTGGGCACCGAGTTCCACCCTCACGCGGCTGAGCTGCTCAAAGAGCTGGCCGTCGATCCACTGATCGACGCCGGGGAGCGGCGCGAGGCGGCATGGGAACTGGCGAAGCTCGGCGAGGCACATCACGCCTCGGCCCGCGAGATCCTGCGGCGTCTGGCCGACGACCGCGCCGTGGACCCGGAGGAACGCCGGAGCGCGGCGATGACGTCGGCGAGGCTGACACCGCACACCGTGGACGACGCCGCGTCCGTCCTCGATCGGCTCGCGGCGGATGAGACCGTCCACGTGTCCACTCGCCGGCGGTCGGCGGAGGACCTGCACCGGCTCCCGTCACCCGAAGCCCAGGACCTCGCCCGGCGGCGCCTTCACGAGCTGGCCGGCTCTCCGGAGGTCCCCGCCTGGGACCGCTACGAGGCCATCAGGGCCTTGAGCGGGTACGGGCCACAGGCCCGGCGTCTCGGGGCCGAAGCACTGGCCCGGTTCGCCGCGGAACCCCACGGTGAACGGCTTCCCCGAGCCCTCGCGACGGCGGCGCTGGCCGATGTCGACGCCGGATGGTTCCACCGGGCCGTCGAGACGATGACGACGCTCGCGGCGGACCGGACCTGTGACGCCGGGACGCGGCTGCAGGCCGCTACGGCGCTGCTGAAGCTCAGCCGTCATCACCGGGATCGCGGCGCCGGCCTGCTCAGTGACATCGCACGGGACACTACGGTCTGCGCGTGGGAACGACGCCGGGCCGCGGACCTGCTCGCCCGGCTCGGTCCCGAGCAGCGCCTGCACGCGGCAGACCTCCTGCGCGCCATCGTGACCGATCCCGCCGCCGACGCCTGGGTGACGGCCGAGGCGGCGCTGGCACTGGCCGAACTGGACCCAGAGCACCGGCCGTATGCCGTGGAGACCTTGGCGCGCGTCACCGGCGACCCGGCCGTCTCCGCCACGCAGCGCTTGGAGATCGTGGAATGGCTGTCGTCGTTCGGCCCTGGCGCGTTCCGGACGGCCGCCAAGGCGCTGCGTCAGGTGGCGAGGGATCGCGACGCCGAATCCACGGCGCGGCGACGGGCGGCGATCTCGCTGGCCGAACTGGGTGAGGAGCACCGCGGCCAAGCACGGGAGATCCTCCATGAGATGCTCGCCGACCCTCGCATCGACCATATGGACCGCGACTTCATCGGCAGGACGTTGGCGAGGTCCGGCCCCGAGGACCGCGGTCGTGCGGCCGAGACGCTACGCCGGTTCGTCCGCGACACCGTCGAGGGCAGCGCCGCGGCGTGGGTGACCCTGGCCGTGATCGAGCCGCAGGAGAGCACCCACGCCGCCGGCGCCTTGACACGGCTGGCCACCGAACCCGCGGGCCACCCGGAACTCCGTCGTCAGGCGATGGTGGAACTGGCACGGCTGAGCGCCGGACATCGTGATCAGGCAGGGGGAATGCTGTACGACATGGCCACGACCACCGCGCTGGACAGGCACGAGCGGCAGCGGTGCGCCGAAGCCCTGGCCGAGCTGGGCGGTGAGTTCCGTGAGCGCGCCGTCCAAGCCCTCCGCCGGCTCGCCTCCGACCTCGCGAGCGAGCCGGAAGAGCAGGCATCGGTGCACGAAGCCCTCGCCACCCTGATTCCCTCGAACCGGGTCAGTCACGTGGAGCAGGCGATCCGGGCGTTGCGGGATCCCGGTGTGCCCGCCGACGAGCGTTGCAAGATCGCCCGGACGATCCACAACCCCAGCGACCGTTACAAGCCGGACCTGGTGGCGGCCCTCTACGAGATCATCACCGACATGAACGGCGATGCCGGCAGCCGATTCGACGCCGCGGAGACGCTCAGCCGTATCACCATGTCTTTCGGCCGCATCAAGGACCTGGAACCGCGATGGGGCGCGCTGTCCCTGTGACACCGATCAGGCGAACAGGGTGAGGGCCCGTTCCCTGACTGCGGGGGCGGCGGTCTTCGGGGAGCCGGCGTTGAACGGGGGGTCGGGGTCGTACTCCATGGCGAGTTGGACGCTTTCGGCGGTTAGGACGTCGGTGGCCTGGGCCAGGAGGGTTAGGGCCATGTCTATGCCGGAGGAGACGCCGGCGGCGGTTACGTATTTGCCGTCGGTTACTACTCGGGCGGGGACGGGGGTGGTGCCGAAGGTGGGGAGTTGGTCGAGGAAGGCCCAGTGGGTGGTGGCTTTGCGGTTTTTGAGCAAGCCGGCGGCGGCGAGGATGAAGGAGCCGCTGCAGACCGAGGTCGTCCAGGTGGTGTGGTGGTCGGCTTCGGTCAGCCAGTCGAGCAGGGGGCGGTCGGTCAACGCGTCCAGGGTGCCGGGGCCGCCGGGGACTATGACGATGTCGGGGGTGGGGAGGTCGGTGTAGGTGGCGGTGGCGGTGAGGGAGAGGGTGCCCTGGTCGTCGAGGATGGGGCCGGGGGTCGCGGCCACGAAGGTGACGGTGAAGGCGGGGGCGAAGGCCATGACCGTGTAGGGACCTACGGCGTCGAGGGCGGTGAAGCGGGGGTAGAGGGGGATGGCTACTTGCATGGCTGGGGCTCCTTTGATGGGAAGCACGTCAGGGGGTTCTTTGCATCAGAAGTACGTCAGGGGGCTTTTGACTGGGAGCACGTCAGGGGGCTTTTGACTGGAAGCGGCGGCGGTAGTCGCCGGGGGAGATTCGCCAGTGGCGGCGGAAGACGCGGTAGAGGGTTTCGGGGGCGCCGAGGCCGGTGCGGCGGGCGATGGTGGGGAGGGGGTGGGTGGTGGCCTCCAGGAGGCGGCGGGCGGCGTCGGCGCGGCTGCGTTCCACGTAGCGGCCGGGGGGGATGCCGGTCTGCTGGGTGAAGACGCGGGAGAAGTGGCGTTCGCTCATGCCGGCGCGGCGGGCGAGGGCGGGGACGGTGAGGTCGTCCTCGGGGTGGGCGTCGATGTACGCCTGGAGGTCGCGCAATGAGTGGCTGGGCGGGGTCTGGGCGTTGAGGGGGGTGCTGAACTGGCTCTGGCCGCCGGGGCGGTGGAGGTAGACGACGAGGCCGCAGGCGACGTCTCTGGCCAGGGCGTGGCCGTGGTCCTCGGCCACCAGGGCCAGGGCCAGGTCTATGCCGGCGGTGACTCCGGCCGAGGTCCAGACGTCGCCGTCCTTGATGTAGATGGGGTCGGCGTCGACCTCGACCTGGGGGTAGCGGGCGCTGAGCTGGTCGGCCACCAGCCAGTGGGTGGTGGCGCGCCTGCCGTCGAGGAGGCCGCATTCGGCGAGGAGGAGGGCGCCGCTGCAGACCGAGGTGACCCGGCGGGACTCGTGGGCCAGCCTGGCGATCTGGGCGGTCAGCTCGTGGTCGCCCAGGTGCTGTCCGGTGCCGAGGCCGCCGACGATCATCAGGGTGTCGACGGGGCCGGCGATGTCGGCCAGGGCGGTGCGGGCGGCGACGGTCACGCCGTTGTGGGCGGTGACCTCGCCGGCGTGCGGGGCGGCCACCTCCAGGGCGTAGCCGGAGTCCCCGGCGAGCATCGCCGCGGTGGCGAACACGTCGGCCGGGCCGGCCAGGTCGAGGAACTGGAAGCCCTCGTAGATCACGATGACGATGCGGCGCTGCATGGCATTCATGCTCGTCACGGCACCGTCATGGCGTCAACGACACGACCATTGCACATTACGCCATGGGCGTGCGGACGCGTCCGGGGATCAGATGCCGAGGGCGGCGCAGGCGGCGTCCACGGCGGCCTCGCGGAGCTCGGGCTCGGGGGCGTCGGGGAACTGGATGGCGCAGTCCTGGAGGCCGCCGAGGGCGACGACGGCGCTGGCGGCCCGGGCGAGGGTGGGGGCGGGGCCCACCAGGAGGGCGGACAGGCGGCTGCGCCAGGTGAAGACCAGCTCGATGAGGCCCAGCTCGGCCATCGTGGTCATCTCGGTCAGGACGATCATGAGCTCGTGCCGGTGGCGGTAGTGGAAGTCGAAGTAGCCCTCCAGGAGCGCGCGGGGGTTCACGTCCCCCCGGGCCTCCTGTTCCAGGATGAACTTCTCGCCGCCGTCCATCAGGGGCTGGATGATGCTGCGGACCAGTTCCTCGCGGGACGCGAAGTGGTAGTAGAGGGCCGGCTTGGTGATGCCCAGGCGATCGGCGATCTCCTGAAGGCTGGTCTTGTGCACGCCCTGGCGGGCGAAGAGCTCCCGCGCGGCCGCTTGGATGCGCTGCCTGGTGTCGGAGGGGCGTGCCATGTTCCCAGCATATCTTACTTAACGATCGGTAAGTTCCGGTGGTACGCTTACCTATCGTTAAGTAAGGAGGCCGCCCCATGCGGATTCTGATCTCCGGCGCCAGCGTCGCCGGACCCGTCCTGGCGTACTGGCTCACCCGGTACGGCTTCGAGGTCACGGTCGTGGAGCGCGCCCCTGCGCTGCGCAAGACCGGTGGCCACGCCGTCGACCTGTTCCGGCCGGCCATGGACATCACCGAGCGGATGGGTGTGTTACCCCGGGTGCAGGCTCTGGTCACCGGCACCGAGCGGCTGACCGTCCACCGGTCCGGCGCGCGGAGGCCGGTGACGCTCGACCTGAGCAAGGTGTTCCAGGCGGCCTCGGACCGGCATGTCGAGATCATGCGGGACGACCTCAGCGAGATCTACTACGACGCCACCAAGGACGACACCGAGTACGTCTTCGGCGACTCCATCACCGCCATCGGGGACGACGGCGAGGTGCGGTTCGAGAACGGGGCGCCGCGCCGTTTCGACCTGGTGGTGGGCGCGGACGGGCTGCACTCCAACGTGCGCGGGCTGGTGTTCGGGCCGGAGAAGGACTTCAGCGCGTTCATCGGCGCCTACCTGGCCGTGCTGACAGTGCCGGGCGGCACGAACCCGGACGGGCTGTCCCTCAGTCACGTCGGCACCGGGCGGGTGGCGGCCTTCTACCGGGCACGCCACATGGACGACGCGCGGGCGGTGTTCCTGTTCCGCAGCGACCACGAGCTCGACTACCACCACCGGGACGTGCCCCGGCAGAAGGAACTGCTGCGCCGGAGGTTCCAGGGGATGCACCCGGACGTGGACGGCTGGCTCGCCGAGCTGGAGCACACCCCGGCGTTCTACTTCGACTCGATCACCCAGCTGCGCATGGACACCTGGTCGCGCGGCCGGGTGACCCTGGTCGGCGACGCGGGGTACTGCCCAGGCCCGGCCGTGGGGGGCAGCACGAGCCTGGCCGTGGTCGGCGCGTACGTCCTCGCCGGGGAGCTGGCCGAGGCGGGGGGCGACCACGTGAGGGCCTTCGCGGCCTACGAGCGCGCCATGGCCGGGCCGGTGCGCGACAGCCGCGCGTTCGCGCTCGGCGCCGCCAAGACCCTCGTCCCCGGTTCCCGGCGCGCCGTCTGGGGGCTGGTCCAGGGTGCCCGCCTGATCTCCGTTCTGCCCGCGGGGCTGACCCGGGCCGCCGCCCGGCTGAGCACCAAGGGGATCCGGCTGCACGACTCCATGCCCGTGCGGGACTACACGGCCGGGTCCATGGTGAATTGACGGATATCGCCCCGCGACCAGGCCGGACACCACCGGGCGGGTGCCCCTGACACGCCGCATGACAAGAGTGATATGGCCTGTCAACTCCCATAGGGTGACCGGCGTGATCCCCGGCATCGTGTTCCCCGCGTGGCCCTGCGCGCCGCGGCGTGCGGCGTTCCGGGTGACGGCCCTGGTGCTGGCCGGCGTCTCGTGGTGCGGCAGTCCCCCGGCCGGGCCGCCGGGGATCCCCGCCCCGGCACTCGCCCGGCAGAAGGCGTTCCGGATCGCGGCGGCCTCCTACGAGGTCCCGGAGCGACTGCTGCTGGCGGTCTCGTACCTGGAGTCGCGGTGGGACGCGCACCGGGGGGTGCCGAGCGTGACCGGCGGGTACGGCCCGATGCACCTCACCGACGCGCGGACGGCCCTGCGCGGCGGCCCGCCGGCGCCGTCCGAGCCCGCCCGCCAGCGGGTCGACGAGGCGGCGCGGCTCACCGGGCTGCCGGGCGGGCGCCTGATCGGGGACCCGGACGCCAACGTGCTCGGCGGCGCGGCACTGCTGGCCTCCTACCAGCGGGAGCTGGGGCTCCCGCCGAGCGAGGACCCGGCCGGGTGGTACGGGGCCGTGGCCCGGTACGCGGGGACGGACGCCGGGCCGTGCTTCGCCGACGAGGTGTTCGCGGTGCTCCGCACGGGGGCGGCACGGGTCACCGACGACGGCCAGCGCGTCACGCTGCCCCCGTCCCCGAGCCCCGCTCCCCCGGATCCGCCGGAGCGGGTGTGGTTCCGGCACGACACGGACGGACCAGACGGGGAGGGACGGAAAGTGGAATGCCCGCGGGGAATCGCGTGCGAGTGGCTGCCCGCGCCGTACAGGAAGCTGGCCGGCGGCAAGTACGGCAACCACGACCTGGCCGAGCGGCCCCGCGACCAGGGCATCGACTACATCGTCATCCACGACACCGAGGCGACGTACGCCCAGACGCTCAAGATGGTGGCCGACCCGGCGTACGTGAGCTGGCACTACACCATCAGGTCCGCGGACGGCCACATCGCCCAGCACGTGCGCACCAAGGACGTGGCGTGGCATTCGGGCAACTGGTACGTCAACGCCCGTTCCATCGGCATCGAGCACGAGGGCTTCCTGGCCAAGGCGGGCGCCTGGTACACCGAGGCGATGTACCGCAGCTCCGCCCGGCTGGTGCGCTACCTGGCCAAACGGTTCGACATCCCGCTGGACCGCGCGCACATCCTCGGCCACGACAACGTCCCCGGCACGGTGCCGAGCGCGGTATCGGGCATGCACGTCGACCCGGGCCCGTACTGGGACTGGGCGCACTACTTCGCCCTGCTCGGCCGCCCGTTCAAGGCCACCGGCGGCAGGGACGGCGGGCTGGTGACGATCCGCACCGACTACCCGCGCCACCGTCCCCGCTACACCGGCTGCGGCGAGACGGGCCGGGACTGCCCGCCGCACGGCTCGGCGTCCGTCCGGCTGTACATCGCGCCGAGCGCGGACGCGCCACTGGTGCGCGACATCGGCCGCAAACCGGCCGGGGAGCCGACCTACGACGTGTACGACCACGGCGCGCGGGCCACCACCGGCCAGCAGTTCGCCGTGGCGGGACGCAGGGGCGACTGGACGGCCATCTGGTACCTCGGCCAGGTCGCCTGGTTCCACAACCCGGCGGGCCGGCCCACCGCCGTCGGCGCCGAGGGCTTCGTCGTCACGCCGCGCCGGGGCGCCGACGTGATCCCGGTGTACGGCCGGGCCTACCCCGAGCCCGGCGCCTACCCCAAGGGCGTGCCGGTGCAGGACGTCCTGCCGTTGCAGTACGCCTTCCCGCACGGCCAGCGGTACGCCGTGGGGCTGGCCACCCGGGGCGAGTACTACCACGCGGTCACCCCGGACCCCGGCGACCACCGGATCGTGCGCGGCCGGGCGGTCTACTTCCAGATCCAGTTCGGCCACCGCGTCGCCTTCGTGAAGGCGGCGGACGTGCGGGTGCTGCGGTCCGGCGCGACGCCGGCGCGCTGAGAGCCGCACATCGCATTCGATGCGGATTTATCCTGGGAATCGATGGAGTATCCCCCTGATGGTTTTCCGGGTTATTACGGAGCGCTACCGCATCCCATGAGAGCATTTCTTTCGCCCTCGGCACCGATGACTTTCGGGGGTGAAGGGACAAAGGTGAGGGGATGCGGGTCCGGCGGAGCGCGGCGCTGTTGTTATGGATCGGCGCGGCGCTCGTGCCGTCCGCCGCGCACGCCGACGACGCCGCCGACCTGCGCACCGTCTACTGCCTTTCGGCCGCGCACCGCGAGCAGGTCGTGGAGGCCGCGGTCAACCTCGCCCTCGGCACGGCCGTCCCCGGCGACCCGGCCTCCCTCACCGCCGGCTCCTGGACCTACACCCTGCCCGCGTGGCGCACCCACCGCCCGGCCGACTTCGAGCGCGCCTGCTCGGCGCTGCTCGCCACGGTGCCCCGGCTCGTGACGGACGAGGAGCCCGGCGGGCTGCCGCCGTACGTCGACCTGCTGCTCCCGGTGCTGGCGGGCGCGCTGCTCACGCTGGCCGTGCAGCGGGTGGACGCGGCCGTCACCCGCGGGAACGCCGCCCGCGAGGCGCTGCTCGGCGCGGCGAGCCGCTTCGGTGTGACGGCGCACGAATACGTCAACGCCTGGATCGACAACTCCGGCACACCCCCCGACGCGGTGTCGCAGCGGGCGTTCGAGCTCCGGGTGGAGCTGCTGAAGTACCAGCTGCTCGGCCGTCACCGCGCCGCCGTGGACGGCTTGCTGGACGACCTGCCGACCGGCTACGACCTCAATGCGGCGCACGGCGGCGGCGCCCCTCTCAATTACGCCCGGCGCTCCGAGGCGGGCCGGGAGGAACTGACCCGGGTGGCCGGCCTGGTGGCGCGCGCCGAGGCGCTGGCGCGGCGGAGCCCCCGCAAGGAGGGCGCGTGACCGTCAACACCTTCGGCATCCCGGTGATGCAGCCGCAGGTGAGCGGTGTGCCGCGTCTCGAGTACGTCACCGGCACGCCGCTGTGCCCCTGGCGCTACCGCGGCCACGAGAAGCTGTACGTGCCGGTCGACGAGACCGAGGACGCGTTCCGCAGGTTCCGCGGGCGCCTCGACGACATCAACGTGCTGGTGCGGTCCGGGCACGTCGTCGTGGTGGACGGGGTGGAGGGCAGCGGCAAGACCAGCCTGATCCACCGCTGCGTGCACGACCTGCGCACCCGGCTGGCCACCGAGCTCGGCCATCCGGCCGAGGACCCCGACGACGAGACCGGCCTGTGGCATCCGCGGCCGGTGGTGCCGGGCATCTGCGTCGTCGACCTCAGCGGGGACGCGCGCAAGGTGGCGTTCGACAACAAGTCGCAGCTCCACCCGCTGGACACCATCAACCAGAACATCTTCAAACGCGTGCTCGGCGGCGTGCGCGAGCGCGTCTCCGGCGACGCGGGCGAGCTGGACGCGATGGCGAGCGACACGCAGTCGTCCCTGGTCGAGCTGTACCAGCGGCTGCGCGACTTCCTGGACGACCGTCAGCTGTTCGCGCTGGTGATCCTGCCGTACATCCGTCTCGGCTCCAAGGAGATGCACGGCAACTTCCTGCTGTCCTACGTGACGTTCAGCGAGCGCCGCGTGGTGTTCTTCGCCGAGACCACCGAGCCCGACCTCATGGCGACGATGCGGCTGTCCCTGACGTTCGAGGAGGAGAACCTGGTGACCACGTTGTCCATCGGGCCGCTCAAGGACAAGGACTCGGAGAGCTTCGTCAACGTGTGGCAGGGGCGCCCGGGACTGGCGCAGCCACATGTGATCATTTCCCCCGAGACCGTGGCTGGGGTGTCACCGGAAATCCACTTCCAGAGAGTACGCTGGCTCCAGAACTCGTTGTTCCAACTCGGCGAAATCGTGTGCCGGGCCGGCCGGCTGGAGATCTCCGACCACGACGTGCGCGCGCTTGGCGAGCAGCGGCGCAACAGCCCGGAGCTGATCCGCCGCCCCCGGTCCCGGCGCGGAAGGGGTCACGATGACCGCTGAGGAGAATCCGTTCCCCTCGGTCCCCGCGGCTCGCCTCAGCGGCTCGGACGATCTGGCGCCCCTCGCCGGCGCCGCGGCCCCGTACGTCACCGTCGAGACCGACGCGATCCGCGCGGTCGGCCGCCAGCTCGCCGCGTACCTCGACCAGGCGCCGGACATGCCGTCCCGCGGCCGTGCGCTGGCGGTGGTCGGCGACTACGGCTCGGGCAAGAGCCACATCGCGCGCGGGCTGGTGCGCGGCGTGACGGCGCATCCCACGGCGCCGCTGCTGTGGATGATCGACGAGCCGGTCTGGGACTTCGGCGCGATCTACCGCGACCGCCTGGTCAACGACCTCAAGGAGCAGAAGGCCGCGTTCTACGACGTCCTGCTCGACTACTACTCCGACGTCACCGCCGAGAGCCTGGACCAGTCCCGGTCGCTGCGCGACATCGCCGACGGGCTGCGTCAGCGCCGCCTGGACCCTCAGGCGGTGATCGACGCGTTCACGTTGTCGGAGACCGCCATCCGGCGCGACCTGGAGCACCGGTTGCAGGTGCTGACCGAGCACGGCAAGTTCTCCTCGGCCCTGGCGCTGCTTCAGTTCCCCGAGTACCAGGACGCGGTGTGGGAGTGGCTCATGGGCAACCCCCCCTCGCCGGTGCTGCGGGAGCGCGGCATCACGACGCCCATCGACGACGTGAGCTCGGTGTTCGACGCGCTCGCGGTGTTCGCGTTCCTGTACGGCCGGGCGGGGCGCCGGTTCGTGCTGATCATCGACATGCTGGAGAAGGCGCTGGAGTGGCCGCGCGACCGGCGGATCGACTTCATGCAGGCGTTCGAGAAGCTGGTCAACGTCTACGTGAGCGTGGGCGGGCTCATGGTGTTCTGCGTGCTGCCCGAGGCGCTGAGCGAGTTCCGGGAGAGCCTGCACGAGCGCATCCTGCCGATCCGGCCCACGCCGCTGACCGTCCCGCAGACCATGGAGCTGGTCGCCCGCTACCTGCGTCCCGGGCGGCGGCCGGACGACCCCGGCGCGGCGGAGGCGGTGGCGCCGTTCCTGCCGGACTCGGTCGCCTACATCCAGGGGCTGGCGGGCGGCGTGCCGCGGCGGGTGCTCAAGCTGTGCCATCACGCGTGGAGCCTCGCGGCGGCCAGGGACGGCGGCGTGCCGCTGGCCATCGACGACGTCGTGGTGCGGGACGCGGTGCGCGAGGCGTTCGAGGTGGCCACCAGGGACGACGTCCGGGCGGCGCTGGAGAGCGTGCTGCTGACCGGCCCGTGGCGGTTCGAGCCGAGCTCCACGCGGTTCGCGCACCGCGCCGGGCACGCGGCCGAGGGCGTCGACTTCTGGATCCCCGTGGGACGCTCCGGCGCCGCCGTCGCGGTGCTGACCAGCGACTCGATGGTGCTGGACGACCAGGTGGACCGGCTGAAACGCGTGGTCGAGGCGGCCCGCGCCGACACCGGCTCCGCGCCGTGCGAGGTGCTGGTCGTGGTGAACGGCTACCTCGCCGGGCCGCTGCGGCAGCGGCTGGCCGACCTCACCGGCAACCAGCCGATCGTGTACAGCGACAAGCACTTCCGGCGGGCCATCCAGGAGGCCATCAGGGACGCGGTGCAGCGGCTGCAGAACAGCGGGCGGGACGGCGAGCTCCAGGTCCTGCGGGAACGCATGGAGGGCCTCGCGTACCAGCAGACCAACGTGCTGGACTACCTGCAGCGCATCGACGGCCGGGTGGAGCAGATCAACACCTCCTCCGGGGCGCGGCTCGGCGAGCTGTTCCAGATGCTCTCCGAGGCCGGCGAGATCCCGCTGCCCGGCACGACGCCGCGCCGGAGCCCGGCGGCGCGGTTCCGCCTCCCGCAGGAGATCCAGCGGCACTTCGACCGGGCCTTCGACATGATCGGGCTGATGAGCGGCGTCCCGGCGACGTTCCGTCAGGTGTTCAGCCTGCACGACCCGGACGCCGCGTCGGCCCGGCCGCAGCGGCTGAACTTCACCCGCGAGCAGTTCCAGGCGGTCGGGGTGGCGGTGCTGCTGCAGAAGCTGCTGGAGGCGTTCCGCGACAGCGTCGGCGAGTGGGTGCGCCAGGTCGTGGCCGGCCCGGTGGGGCCGCCGCCGACCCAGGAGCAGGAACGCAGGCTGCGGGTGATCTGCCGCAGCTACGACATCACGGCCGAGATGCTGCCGGTGTTCCGGCTGGAGAGCCTGGCCGCGCTCGGGCCGTTCACCGACGAGCTGGACCCCATGGAGCAGGCGGCCCGGTCGTTCCACCGGGCGGAGGCCGAGCAGGCGTTGTCCCGCCTCGGCGAGCGGGTCTTCGAGGCCACGATGACCAGCGTGCGGCCGTAGGTCAGTCCTTCGGCACGGTCATCGGTCGCAGGAAACCGGCGGGGGTCCGCACGGGCACCCGTACAGGCACGGGAGCTGACACGGGAGCCGGCACAGAAGCAGGCACGGGAGCCGGCACGGGAGCCGGCACGGGCGAGCGGCCGCGCCGCTCCCAGAGGGCGTTGCTCACCAGGTGGAGCAGGTTGACCGTGAGGATCGCGGGGGCGACGATGCTCACCGCGTACGGCAGGTAGGGCTGGAGGGTTAGGGCGAGGATGACGGCGGTGATGCCGTTCTGCTGGCCGAGGGCGAGGTACACCCGGTCGGCCCGCGGCAGCCGCCTGGCGATGAGCAGGCCCGCGGCTATCTGCGCGGCGAACGCCGCGCCGCCGAGCAGCAGGCCGGGCCCGAGGTCGACCCCGCCGATCAGCAGCATGCCGAGCACGAAGGTGGCCGCGTAGAAGGCCACCTGGGTGATCTGCTCGGCCAGCCAGGCGATCCCGGGCCGGTAGAACAGGCCGATCAGCGCGATGCCCAGCATGAGGAACCAGGTGGCCGCGACGGCGATCAGCCCGAGCAGCACCAGCCCGGCGGCCACGCTGAACCACCGCGGCGGCGCCGGTGGCCTCCCGGGGTCCGCGGACGGCCGGTCGGGGACGTAGGAGCGGGCGAGCGCCCACAGCCCGAAGACCACGGCCGCGAAGGCGGCGTTCAGCGCCAGGCCGGTGGCGTACCCGGACAGGCCGCCCGCCGGGCCGGTCCCGCCGGCGGCGAACCCGATGAGGTAGACGGTGAGCAGCGCGGTGACGGGATCGTCGAAGGACGCCCACGCGCTGAGCAGGGCCTTGGCGCGGCCCGACATCTGGGAGCGCCCGGTGAGGGCGGCCACCGACAGCGGGTCGATCTGCGCCACGGCGACGCCGAGGAGGATCGCGGCCGGCCCGAGGCCGGAGAAGGCGTACATGACCGCGGCGATCAGCAGCGTCTTGAGCAGCACCCCGACGGTGACCGCCTCGACCACGACGCGCAGGTCGCGCACCGCCTCCCGGGGGATGCCCGACGCGCTGCCGTACAGCCCGACGGCCAGCAGGGCGCCGACCGCCCACATGTACCACGAGCCGGTGGCGACGTCGGGGGCGCCGCCGGCTCCGGCGAGCAGCAGACCGGCACAGGCGACGAGGACGACCGTGACGAGACGGCCTGCCGGGGTCTGGACGAACAGGGCCAGCACCTTCACGGGTGTCCCTCCAACCCCGACGAGGAGGCTCTCATTTCCGAGTGGTAGTTATACTAAAGCGAGGATTAGCTTTCTGCCACTAATTCGCAGTAATGAAAATGTGCACCTTTCATCACCTGCGGCTTTCAGGTCACCTACATTGGATAGGACCATTACCCCGAGGCGCGCACCCCCGCGACCGCCTCGCTCATCCGGTGCTCCGCGTAATCGACCTTGTCCTGAAACAATGTCACACCGACCATGAAATCCCCCGGGCCCGACCCCAGCCAGTGCACGAACACCGCGCCGGCCTCCACGTCCAGCACCAGCCGCTCGACGGGCGCGTCCACGACGTGCCGCAGCGCGTGCCTGAGGCGGGACAGGTCGGCCCGCAGCCGCCGGGCGATGTCCTGGTACAGCGCGCGGCGCGTGCTGAGCGTGATGTCGGTGAACCACAGGCTCAGCGCCGGGTCGCCGAACGCGTCACCGGCGTACGCGAGGGACCAGTCCTTGTAGAACGCCAGATAGTTCAGGTCCTCGGCGTTGACCGTGCCCGCCCACAGGTCGAACAGCTTGGCCTGGGACGGCGCGCCGAGCGCGGGGCCCGTCTCCACGTACGGCTGGGAGGACAGCCGGGGCCGGGGCAGCTCCCCGGCCGGGGAGCCGCCGGGGCTCTCGTCGCTCAGCCGCAGCTCGCGCACCCGGATCTCGGTGACGAGACGGCCCATGGCGCGGTCCATCGCCCCGGCCCGCTCGATGTGCAGGGTGGCGCCGACCAGGTGTTCCCCGGCCCGCAGCCGCCCGCAGTGCAGCGCGACGCCGCCGGCCTCCACCATCGTGCGCATCAGCGACCCCGACCGCAGGGCCGCCAGCGACTCGTCGAAGTCCGCCGCCCGCGCGACCAGCTGGCGCGAGACGCGGATGTACTGGTCGCGCGCCCGCTCGCACGACATGGCGAGCACGTCGGTGCAGTCCCCCGCGTCCAGGGTGTCCACCGAGAAGTCGAAGACCCCGCTGCCGAAGTGGGAGACGTAGTGGAGCGCGGGCTCGGCCTCGACGGCACGCCGGCAGTGGGCGATCAGCGTGCGGTGGGCGTCGCCGGCGTGCGGCGCCTCGATCACGTGCGCGACCCGCGGGCCGCCTGACGAGGTGGTCATGGCCGTCCCCTCCCCTGCTCCCGCCGGGCTCTCACAGTCCCGGAATCTCCAGATCGATGTCCGCCCGCGCCAGCGGGTCGGCCGGGGACTCGCCGCGCAGCCTGGCCCTGGTGTCGGCGATGTTCCTCGCCAGCAGCGCGGCGTTCGGGTGGCCGGGCAGCCCGGCGTCGCCGAACGCGACGCGGGCGGCCTCCTCCAGCGCGGCGGCCTCGTCCGTCCGTCCCATCAGGACCAGGGTGTTGGCCAGGGCCACCCGGGCGGCGATGGCCCACGGGTGCGCCGGGCCGAGCCTGCGGGCGAGCCGCCGCAGCGCGGGGCCGCCCCGCTCGGCCGCCTCGGGCAGCAGGCCGGAGTTGCGCAGGTAGGCGCCGAGCGACACCTGGCACACCACCGTGTACGGGTGGTCGGGCCCGAGCGTGTCGCGCAGGCCGGTCTGGCAGGCGGCGGCCTGGCGGGCGGCCTCCTCGTGCCTGCCGAGCGCGTCGAGGTCCGCGGCGAGGCCCGCGAGGCAGGTGAGGGTGGCCAGGTGGTGGTCGCCCTGGTGGGCCCGCAGGTCGCGCAGCACGCGCTCGTCGCGCTCCTGGGCCTCGAACGGCCGGCCGAGCCGCCGTTCGGTGACGGCCAGGCCGCTCTCGGCGCGCAGCACCTCTAGGCCCGGCCCGGCGCCCTGGGCCGCGGGGATGCCGCGCCTGCTCAGCACCCGGCTGAGCATGCTGTGCGACTCCTCCAGCATGCCGAGGTCGCGGTAGTAGCGGGCCATGGTGATGGCGGTCTGCGCCACCGCGAGGTCGCCCTCCCCGCTCAGCGCGACGCGCAGCCGCATGCGCTCCCCGGCCAGCTCCAGCGCGCGCCTGGCGTCGCCCATCAGGGCCTCGGAGATGGCGAGGTTGTGCATGGCGTCGCCGGTGCGGGGGTGGTGGGCGCCGAACAGCTCCCGCACCTCGCGCAGCACGTTGCGCTCCTCGTCGCGCGCCTCGTCGAACTCGCCCATCATGCGCAGCGCCGCCGCGTGCGACCCGGCGGTGAGCAGGGTGCGGGGGTGGTTGACGCCGAGCACCGCACGCTGGGCGCGCAGGGCGCGGAAGCTGTACCGCTCGTTGTCGCGGTGCTCCCCGCGCAGCCGGGACACCCGGGCGAGGGTGTTGAGCAGGCGCAGCGTCTGGTCGGAGTCCTCCTCCCACGCCTGGAGGGCGAGCAAGCCGATGATCTTGACCCGGTCGCGGGCCAGCCGGTCGTCCCTGCGCAGGATGTGGTCGAGCTGGCGCAGCACCCAGCGGCGCACCGGCGGACGGGCGTCCTCCCAGGGGCGCAGCGCGTCCAGGTGGCGTTCCAGCTCGGCGTGGATCCTTCCCGCGGACTCGTCCTCGGTGTCCGCCGGGGACCACGCGGCCAGGGCGAGGCGCACCTCGGCCACCACCTCGGACAGGCGGTCGCCCATGCGCTCGCGCAGCAGCTCGCCGATCAGCGGGTGCATGCGCACCAGCCGCCCCGGGCGGCCGAGGTCGGCCTTGACCAGGGCGTACCTGCCCATGGTGCGCAGCATGACGTCCACCATCAGGGGGTCGCCGAGCCGTTCCCCCGCGAGCCCGGCGCCGGGGCCGCTGAGCAGGGCCAGCATGGGGCCGGAGCGGAGCAGGCGCAGGTCGGTGCCCTGGGGGGACAGCACGGCGAACGTCTCCAGCAGCCGCAGCGCGGCGTCGCCGCCGAGGTTCTCCCGGCGCAGCGCCTTGCCGCCGATGTCGCCCGGCAGGGCTTCGAGGGCCAGCTCGAACATGACCCTCGCCCGGGTGGTGGCGCCGTGCTCGGCGAGCAGCGCGGCCTGCGCGCGGTTGGCCGCGTCGGCGAAGGTCTCCACCGCGCGGCGCACCGCGTCGCGGGGGCCGACGTTGTCCTGGCGCAGGCGCGCGACCAGGGTGGCGATCCACGCCCCGGCCAGGTCCACCAGCAGCGGGACGTGCCCGACCCTGCTCCCGGCGGCCTCGGCCTGCTCGTCGGTGAGGTCGGGCACCCGCGTCCGCAGCAGCGCCGCGCTCTCGGCGCGGCTGAACGGCGGCACCTCCGCCTGCGGCCGTTCCGCGACCCCGCCCGGACGCAGCGCGCGTCCGCGCCGTCCGGACGGCATCGACGGGTAGGACTGGCCGGGCCACGACGCCTCGGCCCGCTGCTCGGGCTCGGCCGGGCGGGCGGTGATGATGACGTGGCAGCGGTCGCGGGCCTCCGGGGTCCAGCGGAGCTGGTCGACCTGGTCGGAGGCGTTGTCGTAGACGAGCAGCCAGGTGCCGGAGCGCTCGGACGACAGGTGGCGCAGCACCGCGTCGGCGGCGTCGGCGGCGGTGGGGATGCCGAGGGCGGTGGCGAGGTCGCCGAGGGCCGCGCGGATGCTCTGCTCGTCCCCGGCGGGCAGCCACCAGACGATGTCGTACGCGCCGCCGAAGCGGCGGCAGTACTCGAGCGCGATCTCGGACTTCCCGATGCCCGCGGGGCCGTGCAGCAGGAACCGGCTGTGCGCGACGGGGCGGGCGAGCAGGGCGTCGCGCAGGCCGTCGACGGCGCGGTCGCGGCCGACGAACACGATGTCGCGGGGCGGCAGGCTGACGTGGTCGGCCGCGCCGGGGAAGCGCGGGCCGGCGAGGGTGCCCGCCGCGGGGCCGCTGACGCGCAGGCTGCGCCGCAGGGCCAGCACGGCCTCGCTCTCGGTGCGCCCGCGAAGGTCCAGCAGGGCGTGATGGCCGAGGCCCTCGGGCAGCGGGGCGTCGTCCACCACGACCATCCGCACGCCCGGGGAAGGCATGCGGCGCAGCCGGGCCGCGGCCTCCTCGTCGAGCCCGGCCGGGGAGACCACGAGCACCGCCGAGTCGTCGCCGGCGCTGACGCCCGCGAACCGCGTCATCCCCACCGCGTCGGCGCGCACGCCGTAGCGTTCCAGCTGGGCGACCGCCCATTCGGCCCACACGCGGTGGCGCGGGGTGTAGGCGATGGTGACCTGGCGCAGCGCGCCGACCCTGCCGTTGGTGAGGGTGCGTGCCAGCCGCTCGTACGCGACGCGCAGGCCGTCGGAACGGCCGGGCGGCTCGTTCAGCATGGCGAGGGTGTCGATGACGGCGTACTCGGCGGCGTAGGGGATCTCGGCGTACACGGCGGCGCCACCCGGGCCGAGGTCGGAGAAGCGCTCGGCGGCCGCGGCCCTGGCCTGGTCGAGGAACTCGGGGAAGGCGGTGTCGGCCCGGACGCCGAGGGCGATGACGTTCACCGGGCGGCCCGCGCCGCGCCGGACCCGACCGGCGAGCGCCGCGGCGCTCTCGATGGCCCGGACGTTCGGCGCGAAGCAGGCCACCACCACGTCGGCCAGGGCGGACAGCCCGTCCACCCGGATGCCGGAACCCTCGCTCGGCACGTCGACCAGGACGTAGTCGTAGGCGCCCGACCGGGCGGCGTCCCCGATCGCCCGGATCGCCGCCGCGGCACCCGGTCCCGCCAGGTCGGCGGGCAGCAGGCCGATCGTCCCCGACGCGTGGGCCGCGTGGTACCCGACCGGGATGACCTGGGCCGCTCCCGGGCCTCCGTCCGGCGGCCGGGGAGCGGGCGGGGAGACGGTGGCGCCCTGGAGGGCGTTGGCCGGCAGGAAAGGGCGCAGATAATGGTCGGCGCGGGTCGTGGAAGGGTGGGCGTCCACGATGAGGATTTTCAGCCCGGCGTCGGCGAGGATGAGCGCGACATTGATGATCGTGGTGGTTCTGCCGATATTCTCGCTGGTCGAGCAGAACAGCACGGTGAAACCGGCCAGGGGAGTGTCGGCGGGGTCGTTCATGACTCCTCCACTTCCGGGTGCCGGGGCGCCGCTCGGCCCCGGGGACAATGCGCGGTGACTTTCGGAGGCGGGCCCGCCGGCGTGCCGGTGTCCGGGCGGTTCTTTTCGGTGTCCGGAGGGCATTGTGCCCGGTCACGCGTCACTGCTGCCCCGGATTGCTCTCCGCGTAATCGTTGAAGAAAGAGCCGGCGCCCTCGGTGGCCTCCAGGTGGATGCGGCGCAGTGCCGACGCCAGCACTGAGTCCGGCATTTCGGCCACCGCGTCGAGGGAGATGCCGGAGAGGTCGACGAGATCCGACGCGAGATTATCCGGAAAAATTCCCTTGTCGCCTGTGTTCACGGCGTCACCGTGCCTCTATTGTTCCGACCGCTGCCGCGCGGCGCGAGCGTGGATTGTTTCCCGCCTCCGAATCGCCGGGCGCCGGACGGCGGGACACTGAGTCGATCATCTGCGGGCTTCCCCATCATAGCCAGGTATTGCGCGCGGCAGGTCTCACCCGCCCAGCCGGAGTACCATCTCGGGGCCTTGACGGCTGCTCGCCCGGCTGACCTACTCTTGCATTGTCAAAACGGACATGTATGGGGCGCTCCTTGATTGCTGAGCCAGGTGTGGCGGGAGGATCCGCCGGCGGCGTGTCCGGCATATCGATCGGGGAACCGGACCCCGCCCTGGAATGGCCCCATACGTTGGACGTCGACGCGCTCGCCGCCGGCGGATGGTCGCCGCGGCCGCTGCGCAATTTCATACTCAAAGTGCACAGCAGATGTGATCTGGCCTGCGATTACTGCTACATGTACCGCGCCGCCGACCAGGGGTGGCGCGCCCAGCCGAAGGTCATGACCCGGGACGTGGTCACCCGGGCCGCCGAGCGGATCGCCGAGCACGCGCGGGCGCACGGCCTGCCGCACGTCAACGTGGTGCTGCACGGCGGCGAGCCCCTGCTGTCCGGCTCCGGGCTGCTGCGGTTCGCGGTCGCCGAGACGCGGCGCGCGGCCGGGCCCGGCACCACGGCCGGGGTGTCGGTGCAGACCAACGGGCTGCTGCTGGACGACGACTACCTGCGGCTGTTCGCCGAGCTCGGCGTGCGGGTGGGGGTGAGCGTGGACGGCGACGCCGCCGCGCACGACCGCCACCGGCGCCGTGCCGACGGGCGGGGCAGCCACGCGGAGGTCGCGGCGGCCGTGCGGCGGCTGTCCGGGCGGTACCCGCAGCTGTTCGGCGGGCTGCTGTGCACCGTCGACCTGGGCAACGACCCGGTGGGGACCTACGAGGCGCTGCTGGCGTACGGCCCGCCCGCCGTGGACTTCCTGCTGCCGCACGGGAACTGGGCGTCCCCGCCGCCGGGGCTGGTGCCCGGCTCCGGGGCCACGCCGTACGCGGACTGGCTGATCGCGGTGTTCGACCGGTGGTACTCCGCCTCGCCCAAGGAGACCGGGGTACGGATCTTCGAGGAGATCGTGCATCTGCTGCTCGGCGGGACGGCGCGGGTGGAGGGCCTGGGGCTGGAGCCCATGCGGTGCGTCGTGATCGAGACCGACGGCGGCATCCAGCAGGGCGACGTGCTCAAGACCGCCTACCCCGGCGCGGCGCACACCGGCCTGAGCGTGGCCACCGCGTCCTTCGACGACGTCCTTCGCCTCCCGTCCGTGGCCGCCCGCCAGCTCGGCCCCGCCGCCCTCGCCCCCACCTGCCGCGCCTGCGCGATCCAGCGCGTCTGCGGCGCCGGCCACTACGCCCACCGCTACCGCCCCGGCACCGGCTTCGCCAACCCCAGCGTCTACTGCGCCGACCTGTACCACCTGATCGGTCACATCCGCGCCCGCCTCACCCGGGACCTCCAGCCTTTACGCCGCTCCCCCGCCGCAAGCGGAACCCCCGGCGACCCGGTCGGCGACCCGCCGTGACTCCCCGGCGGCACACCATGCCGGCCGGGTTGTTCGACCGCATCGCCGCCGGCGAGGGCGGCGGCCGGGCCCTGCGTGCCCTCGCCACCGCCGAGTACAGCAAACGCCTGATGCTCCTCCGCACCGTGGTGACCGAATCCACCACCCAAGCCCACCCCCGCGCGCCGGCCGCGCGCCGCGCCTACTCCACCCTCTCCGACCTGCAGAAACGTTCCCCCATCGCCATCCGCGAGGTCCTCTCCCACCCATCGGTCGGCACCCTGGCCAACAGCATTCTCCGCAACCTGAAACCCACTCCCCCACCCCCCGTCGCCCCTCCGCACGGCGACCCGTACCCGGGCCGGGATCCGTACGCCGGTCCGCGTCCCGACCCCCGGGTGGATCCCGGGTGGCTGGCCGCCGTCGCCGGCGCGGCGGCCGTCCGGGCCCGGGTGCCGATGTCGGTGCCGGTGCGCGTGTACGGGCAAGGGGTGATGCTGCCGTCGCTCGGGCTGGCGCAGTTCCCCGGGGCGGCCGACGGGCAGGAGGCGATCGTGCTGGCCGGGGGCGCGGGGGCGGCCGTCGCCACCGGTGACCAGGTGGTGCGGATCCCCGAGGATCCGCACGCCGAGGTGGGGCCGTGGCTGGGGCTGCGGCGGCTGGTGGTGGGGACCGGGCGGGACGCGCTCAGCCTGCTGGTGGACGACGTCGACCCGATGCGGTTCCCGCTGCGCGATCGCTGCCGCCCGCGGCTGAGCCGCGAGGAGCTCGCCGCCTGGCGGGCGGTGCTCGGGCCGGCGTGGCGTCTGCTCGTCCAGGCGCATCCCGGGGTGTCCGCCGAGGTGGCGGCCGGGATCAAGGTGCTGGTCCCCCTGCACGCCCCGCCCACCGGCACCAGCAGCGCCACCTCCCCCGCGGCCTTCGGGTCCGTGGCCCTGTCCCTCCCGCCGGACCCGGTCGCGCTGGCCCAGTCGTTCGCGCACGAGGTGCAGCACACCAAGCTGTCCGCCCTCGGCACCCTGTTCCCGATGATCGACGAAGAGGGCGAAGAGCGTTTCTACGCCCCCTGGCGCGACGACCCCCGCCCCCTCGGCGCCCTGTTCCAGGGCACCTACGCCCACCTGGGCATCGCCGCCTTCTGGTCCCGCCAGTCCCGCGCCACCCCCGACCCCGCCGCACTCCTGCACGCCCAGACCGAACTGGCCCGCTGGCGCCAGGCCGCCTGGGACGTGGCCGGCCTGCTCCTCACCAGCGGCCGCCTGACCGAGGCCGGCCGCCGCTTCACCACCGGCACCCGCCGGGCCCTGGCCGCCCTGCGCGCCCAGCCCGTCGCCCCTACCGCCATGACCCAGGCCACCCACCTGGCCACCACCCACCGCACCCGCTTCCTGCACCGCGCCACTCCCCCGGCCGGCTGACCCCGTACGGGGGACGAGCCGCGGTGCGGCCACCGATCGGAATAGGGCGGGGCCGGAAGGTCGAAAAGGTCTTGTGGGCGCTAACAGTTCAGTCACATCGACTTGTTGGAAATGTGATCGAAACGTTTGCAGCGGCCGGTCTTCTCCGCACCGGGGGCCGCCCGACCGAGGCCGGCCGCCACTTCGCCACCGGCACCCGCCGAGCCCTGGCCGCCGCGCGCACCCGCCCCGCCCCCCACAGCCACGCCCCAAGCTACCCCCTGGTCACAGCCCACCACACCCGTCACCAGCACCCCGCGGCCAGCTGATCACGCACCACATCCGCGCGCGCTCGGCGCCGGCCGGCACGCCGCCGCACGGCGGAATCCGCGCCGCGCGCGGGGCGACCCGCGGTCCGGCCGCCAGGGGAAATAAGGCGTGTCCAGAAGGTCAAAAAGGGTCTTGTGTGCGCTAACAGTTTCAGTTACGTTAACCGCTGGAAACGTGATCGATAACGTTTGCAATGGAGAGGCTCGCATGGCCGAGGTCGGTGCGCCGGTAACGATGAGTGATGTCGCTCGAGCGGCCGGCGTCTCCACCGCGACGGTGTCGCGGGTGGTGAACGGACGTTACGGCGTCAGCGCCACCACGATCGCGCAGGTGCGTTCGGCCATCGAGCAGCTCGGCTACGAGTCGAGTCTGGTGGCGACGAGCCTGCGGCGCAGCCGCACCCACGTTCTGGGTCTGGTGACCCGCACCTTCCAGTCCTATACGGCCGAGGTGCTCAAGGGCGTGATGGAGGCGTTGAGACAGTCGGGCTTCGACCTGATCATCTACGCCAACAGCGACCTCTACGAAACATATCTGGAGGGCTGGGAACAGCGGCACCTGACCCGCTTGTCGGGCACGCTCACCGACGGGTGCATCGTGGTCACCCCCTGGGGAGAGGTGCGGAGCAGCACTCCGGTCGTGGTGATCGATCCGGTGAAGGGCTCGACGGTGCCGTCGGTGACGGCGGACAACCTCGCGGGTGCGACCTCCGTGGTCGAGCATCTGCTCGGCCTGGGTCACCGGCGCATCGGATTCATCGCGGGCCGTCCCAGCCTGGCGGCCTCATGGTCGCGCGAGGAAGGCTACCGGGGAGCGCTGGCCGAAGCCGGTGTTCCGGTCGATCCGGTGTTGATCGGCAGAGGGGACTTCAATCCCGAGTCCGCGGCCCCGCAGGCGCGCGCGTTGCTGGACAGGGCGGACCGTCCGACGGCGATCTTCGCGGCTAGCGACGGCATGGCGTTGAAGGTCCTGGCGGTCGCCGAGGAACTGGGGCTCAGCGTTCCCGGCGACTTATCGGTGGTCGGATTCGACAACATCCCGGAGTCGGCGCTGGCCGGGTCGGGACTCACCACGGTGGACCAGTCGATGTACCAGCTCGGATACGAGGCGGCGCGCATGCTCAAGTCGATCGTGACCGGTGAATGGGAGGGCCGCCGCCAGATCGTGCTCCCGACCAGCTTGGTGGTCCGTGGCTCCACCGGACCACCAAGGAGCACGACGGGAGCGTGACACGCGCCCGCACAAGCCAACATCCAGGCACACCAGAGGGTCAGGTGAAAAAGACCCGCCCGTGACGGAGGTGAGACCCAGAACCCACGAGACACCCATCGAAGAATCGGGCCGACCAGCGGGTCGCATCCGCTGGCCGCCCATTTGAAGGAATGGATTTTTTGAATGATAGTGCATGACGGAAGCTCGCCCCGCACAGGTGTGCACCGGCTTCCAGCGGTGGTCATCGCCGGACTGATAGCCATCGCGGCGGTGCTGATCGCGCCGCGGCCGGCGACGGCCGACACGCCATGGCTGAGTGTTTCCGAGGACCGCTACGCGTCGTTCAGCGTCCCGGCGGCCTACGTCCAGGCCAACATGGGCACGGTGTCGCAGGTCGTCGTGGAGGGCAACTTCGGCCCTTCCGCCGCCTGGGCGGAGTTCGGTCTCACCCGCCGCGGTGACGTGTGGTCGGGGATCCTCGGCCCGCTCAAGCCGGGGCTGTACAACTACCAGGTCACCGGCGACGACACCAAGAGTCTCAAGGATCCGACGAACACCACCGTGGTGGCGTCCAAGCCTCTCCTGAGCACCTTCTTCATCCCGGGCGACTCGGCGAGCCTGCTGGCTGACGCGCCCCAGGGGCAGGGCGGCAAGATCGAGACCCTGACCTACCGGACCAAGCAGACGGAGCGGTCGGCTCTGGTGTGGACGCCGCCGGGGTATGCCCCCAAGGGCGGCAAGGGTGACAAGGGCGACAAGGGCGGCAAGCCGTATCCGGTGCTGTTCCTGCAGTCCGGCACGGACCGGAGCGCCACCGACTGGCTCGACCTCGGTCGCGCCAAGCAGATCTTCGACAACCTGGCGGCCAAGGGCGCCATCGAGCCGATGCTGGTCGTGATCGGCGACGGTGGCGGGCCGGATGACGACAAGGGATTGAAGGACCTCCGCAAGGCGGTCGGGGACGCCTACCGTGTCCACCACGACCGGGAGCACCAGGCCATCGCCGGGGTGTCCGAAGGCGGGTCGCAGGCGCTGCGCGCCGCCCTCACCGACCCGGGCGAGTTCGCCTACGCCGGCTCGTTCTCCGGCCTCCTGACGGAGGTCGCAGACAGGGGGCACGGGCACGGGCCGAAGCACAACCTCAAGCTGGTGCGTCTGTACACGGGGAACGTGACCGATCCCGCGTACAACGCGACGGTGAGCCTGACGAAGTCGCTGAACCGCGCCGGTGTCAAGTACGACTTCGACGGGGTCAACCCCGACGCCGGGGCGAACTGGAACGCCTGGCAGGAGAACCTGATCGATTTCGCGCCGAGGCTGTTCCGCAAGGTGCGGGACCAGGGTCCGAGCGCCGGCCACGGGCCGCTGAAGGGCCGGTTCGACCCGCCGGCGCCCGGCACCACCCCGACGCCGTTCGTGACCAAGGACGGCTTCGTCACCTTCGAGACCGCGCCGGACGTCAAGGACGCCAAGCACGTCACGGTGTGGGCGAACACGGCTCCCGGCGGAAGCTGGCTGCGCGTCCCGATGTCCCTTGAGGGCGACCGGTGGCGGGCGACCGTGGGACCGCTGGACCCGTGGTTCTACTACTACCGGTTCATCGTGGATCGGGTGGCGGTCAAGGACGCGTCCAACCCGACGAAGATCACCTCCGAGCCGGCCTGGAGCACCTTCTTCGTCCCCGGGCAGCGGGCGCGCCTGCTGTCCGACGTTCCCGCCGGTCAAGGCGGCAAGGTCGAGAGCCTGACGTACCAGAGCACCGTGGCGAACCAGGCCAGGACCGCGCTGGTGTGGACCCCGCCCGGCTATGACCCGAACCGCACCGAGCCGTATCCCGTCCTCTACCTCCAGCATGGCAGCGGCCAGAACTACACGGACTGGACCGAGATGGGCCGCGCCAAGCAGATCCTCGACCATCAGTTCCTCGACGGGGACCTGGTGCCGATGGTGGTCGTGATGGGCAACGGCAACTCGTCCAACTTCAACAGGGAACTGCTGGAGAACATCGTCCCGGCGGCCCGTTCCCACTACAACATCTCCAGCGACCCGTCGCGGCAGGCCCTCGCCGGCCTCTCGATGGGCGGCGGGCAGGCGATCGGCGTGCTCAAGGCGTACCCGGGTCAGTTCGCCTACGTGGCGGCGTTCTCGGCCGGGTTCGGCAGCGGCAACGGCGTCGACGCGGCGGCCATCAACAACGGGACCAAGATGCTGCGCATGTACGTCGGCGACCAGACGGACTTCGTCTACCCGTCGTTCATGGCGTCCCTGCCCACCATGAACAACCTCGGCATCCGCTATGAGTTCGACGGGGTCACCCCCGGGCCGCACGGCTGGGACGTGTGGCAGAAGAACCTCATCGACCTGGCACCACGTCTGTTCAAGCGTTAGGTAGGGCCCGTCGAAGGCTGCGCCATCGGGGCGTTCGCGCCCCGGTAGTGCTCGCCGGAAACGGGACGTACCGAGCGCACACCTGAGGATCGGCACGAAGGACAGGGCGTGGGTCATGTCACCCGCGCCCTGTCCCGGCCGATCGCTCGGCCCCAGCGGTGGCGCATGAACATTTGTGCGCCGCGACCCCCCGAAAGGGAAATCATGTCAATCAGGAAGAGAAAACTAATCGCCACCGCGGCGGCCGTCATCGCCGCCGCGAGCGTGCTTGCCGCCTGCTCCCCCGACCCCAAGGGGAACGCGGGCAACGCGGGAAACGCCGGCAATACCGGCAACGCCGGCGGGAACAACGCGAGCAGCTGCACGAACAAGATCACCAAGACGAATCTGCCGGTCGTGACGCTGTGGGGCTGGTACCCCAACATGCAGCTCGTCGTCGACAACTTCAACAAGCAGAACAACGAGGTGCAGGCCTGCTGGACCAACGTCGGCCAGGGCGGCGACGAGTACCAGAAGTTCCAGACGGCCATCTCGGCCGGCACCGGCGCGCCCGATGTGATCATGGTCGAGATGGACCGGATCCCGAACTTCCAGATCCAGAAGGCGCTCGTCGACATCAAGAAGTTCGGCTACGACAACGTCAAGGCCAACTACAGCGAGGGCGCGTGGAAGGACGTCTCGGCCGGTGACGCGGTCTACGGCGTGCCGATCGACGGCGGCCCGGTGGCGATGATCTACCGGAAGGACATCTTCGACAAGTACAAGATCACGCCGCCGAAGACGTGGGCCGAGTACGAGCAGGCCGCGCAGAAGGTGAAGGACGCGGGTGGCCCGCTGTTCGGCGACCTCGGCGCGAACGTGTCGGCTCTCACGATGGCCCTGCAGATCCAGAAGGGCGCCACCCCGTTCACCATCGACCCGGCGCAGCCGACGTCGATCGGCATCAAGCTGAACGACCAGCCGTCCAAGGACGTGCTCGACTTCTGGGGGCGCCTCGCGAAGAACGGCCTGGTCGGGAAGCAGGACCAGTTCACGCCGGAGTACATCGCCGGTGTGATCAACGGTAAGTACGCGACGTACATCTCGGCGGCCTGGGCCCCCGGGTACCTCACCGGCGCCGGCGTCGGCAAGGGCAAGGACACCGGGAAGTTCGCGGTGGCGCCGCTCCCGCAGTGGGACCCCGCCAACCCGGTGCAGGTGAACTGGGGCGGATCCGCCTTCTCCGTGACGAGCCAGGCGAAGAACCCCGAGCTCGCGGCGAAGGTGGCATACGGCATCTACGCCGACAACGAGTCGCTCACCGACGGCTGGACCAACCAGATCATCTTCCCGTTGAACGTCAACGCGCTCAAGTCCCCCGAGTTCGTGGACCTGAAGGTGAAGTTCTTCGACGGCCAGCAGGCGAACAAGGACGTCTACGTCCCCGCGGCGAACGCCTACAAGGGCATGACCTACAGCCCGTTCGGCCAGTACTACTACGACGCCATGACCAAGCAGATCAGTTCGCTCGCCGAGGGCTCCATCACCGGCGCACAGGCCGCGGACCGGCTCCAGGAGGACGTGGCGGCGTACGCCAAGGAGCAAGGTTTCACCGTTCAGTGACGAATTGGGTGGGCCACGTCCCTGGCCGGCCGGCCCACCCACGATCCTTCAGCGCCGACATCCCGGAGCCCAGAATGACCCTCCTGATTGAGGAGAACGCACCGCGCACCCAAGAGACGACGCAGAAGGTCCACGGCAAGGTGCGCCTCCGTGAGCACCTGATGGGATGGCTTTTCGTCGGGCCGTTCGCCATCGTCTTCCTGGCCTTTCTCATCGCGCCGCTCGGCTACGCGCTGTACCTCAGTCTCTTCCAGAAGAAGCTGATCGGCGGCACCAGTTTCGTCTTCCTCGGCAACTACGCGAAGGCGTTCACCGATCCGAGCTTCCTCTCCGGGGCGTGGTTCGTCATCCGCTTCTCGCTGGTCGCGATCCCGCTGCAGATCGTCATCGCGCTCGCGATGGCCCTCATCGTGGACGCCGTGACATCTCTGTTCACCCGCTTCTCCCGCCTCATGATCTTCCTGCCCTACGCGATCCCCACCGTCATCGGGGCCGTCATGTGGGGTTTCCTGTACAGCAAGAGCTTCGGGCCGCTCACCGACATCTTCGGGGTGTTCGGCGTCGAGGCACCCGACTTCTTCAGCAGGAACCTGATCTTCTACGGCCTGATCAACGTCGTCACCTGGCAGTGGGCCGGCTACTACATGATCATTATTTACGCGGCGCTCCAGGGCATCGACCCGGCGCTCTACGAGGCCGCCCGCATGGACGGTGCCGGCAGATGGCAGGTCGCGCTGCGCATCAAGATCCCGCTGATCGCCCCCGCGCTGGTCCTGATCCTGGTCTTCTCGCTCATCGGCACCCTGCAGTTCTTCAACGAACCCCAGATTCTGCGCTACCTCGCGGCCGGCACCATCGGGCCGGAGTTCACCCCCAACATGTACGCGTACCAGCAGGCGTTCGCGCTCGCGAACTTCAACTACGGATCGGCGATCTCCTTCGCCCTCGGCGGCATCGTGTTCGTCTGCGTCTACGCCTTTCTGTTCTTCACCCGTAAGCGGAGGAGCTTCTTCTGATGAGCGACCGCTCCAGCACCGCCGGACGCCGCAGGCCGCAACGCCACCTCCCCTTGCAGGTGCTCCTCGGCTTCCTGGTCGTGTACTTCCTCGTGCCGTTCTGGTGGGTCATCGTCAACAGCTCCAAGGACGCCCCCGGCCTGTTCAGCGGCGGGAACACCTTGTGGTTCACCGACCGGATCGACTACTTCGACAACCTCCAACGGCTGTTCACCTACGACGGCGGCATCTACGGCAGGTGGATCCTCAACTCCACGCTGTACGCGCTCGCCGGCGGGGTCGGCGCCACGGTCCTGGCCGTCCTGGCCGGCTACGGATTCGCCAAATACCGTTTCGCCGGCCGTCGCTTCAGCTTCGCGGTCATGCTCGGCGCGTTGATGGTGCCCTCGACGGCCCTGGTGATCCCCACGTTCATCATGTTCTCCGGGCTCGGCCTGACGAACACGATCTGGGCGGTGATCCTCCCGTCGCTGCTCAACCCGTTCGGCGTCTACCTGATGCACGTGTACGCGCGCGACGCGGTCCCCGACGAGATCCTGGACGCGGCGCGGGTCGACGGCGCGGGTGAGGTGCGGACACTCCTGCGGGTCGCGTTCCCGCTGATGCGGCCCGCGGTGGTCACCGTGCTGCTCCTGTCCGCCGTGGCGTCCTGGAACAACTACTTCCTGCCGCTCGCCATGCTCTCCGACAACCGGCTCTTCCCGGTCACCGTCGGACTCGGCGTCTGGCAGGGAATCGCCTCGGCGAACAACTCGGGCAGCACCTCCCTGTGGAGCCTCATCATCCTGGGGGCGCTCGTGTCGGTGATCCCCCTCATCATCGCCTTCTTCACCCTCCAGCGGCACTGGCGCGGCGGCCTGTCCGTCGGCGGCCTGAGATAAGGATCCGCGGTCCGCGGGCTCTGCCCGCGGACCGCGTGACGAGGAGGGCGCGCCGCGCGGGGAGCGGCGGCCGGTGGGCAGGTCAGTCGTTGAGGTGCTGGCGGAGGTACTGGTCCACCTGGTCCAGGGCGATGCGCTTCTGGGCCATGGAGTCGCGTTCGCGGATGGTCACGGCGTGGTCGTCCAGGGTGTCGAAGTCGACGGTGATGCAGAACGGCGTGCCGATCTCGTCCTGGCGGCGGTAGCGGCGGCCGATGGCGCCGGCGTCGTCGAACTCGACGTTCCACCGGCGGCGGAGGGCGGCGGCGAGGTCGCGGGCCTTCGGGGAGAGGTCGGCGTTGCGGGACAGCGGCAGGACGGCGGCCTTCACCGGGGCGAGGCGGTGGTCGAGGCGCATCACCGTGCGCTGTTCCATGACGCCCTTGGCGTTCGGGGCCTCGTCGACGGTGTAGGCGTCGATCATGAAGGTGAGGGTGCAGCGGTCGACGCCGGCGGCGGGCTCGATGACGTAGGGGACGTAACGCTCGCCGGACTCCTGCTCGAAGAACGACAGGTCGGTGCCGGAGGCCGCGGCGTGGGTGCTGAGGTCGAAGTCGGTGCGGTTGGCGATGCCTTCGAGCTCACCCCACTCGGTGCCGGTGAAGTTGAAGCGGTACTCGATGTCGACGGTGCGCTTGGAGTAGTGGGACAGCTTGTCCTTGGGGTGCTCGTACATCCGCAGGTTGTCGCGGTTGATGCCGAGGTCCACGTACCAGGCGAGGCGCTCGTCGATCCAGTACTGGTGCCACTCCTCGTCGCTGCCGGGCTTGACGAAGAACTCCATCTCCATCTGCTCGAACTCGCGGGTGCGGAAGATGAAGTTGCCCGGGGTGATCTCGTTGCGGAACGACTTGCCGATCTGGCCGATGCCGAACGGGATCTTCTTTCGGGAGGACTGCTGGACGTTCAGGTAGTTGATGAAGATGCCCTGGGCGGTCTCGGGCCGGAGGTACGCGAGGCCGGATTCGTCCTCGACGGCGCCGAGGTAGGTCTTGAGCAGGCCGTTGAACATGCGGGGCGTGGTGAACGCGCCCTTGGTGCCGCAGTTGGGGCAGGTGAGATCGGCCAGGCCGTTCTCGGGGGCCCGGCCGCCGTGCTTCTCGGCGTAGGCCTCTTCGAGGTGGTCGGCGCGGTAGCGCTTGTGGCAGGACTGGCACTCGGTCAGCGGGTCGACGAACTCTTTGACGTGACCGCTGGCCTCCCACACCTCACGGGCGAGGATCACCGAGGAGTCGAGGCCCACGATGTCGTCCCGGCCCTGGACCATGGACCGCCACCAGGCGCGCTTGACGTTGTTCTTGAGCTCGACACCGAGCGGACCGTAGTCCCAGGACGCGCGCAGACCGCCGTAGATCTCGCTCGACGGGTAGACGATCCCGCGGCGTTTGGCGAGGCTGACGATCGTGTCCATGATGTCGGTACGGCGGGCCATCAAGAATCTCCATCCGGCTGGCGGTCGGGGTGGGGCTGAGAGTGGATCAAAGGGGCGCGTCACCTGCCCGATCTCCCCCACAAGCTTAGGGGACCTCGCGACACGACCCGCCCACAATCCACAGGCACGCCACACGGGCTGGGTCAGGGCTCGCTCACCACGACCTCGAAGGCGCTGGGCTCGTTGAGCATCAGCGTCATCAGAGGGTACATCTCCATGCGGGCCGCGGACAGGGCCCTCCGGTAGAACCCCGCCCCCTCCCATCTGCTCACCAGCGCCCACAGCTCCGGCTCGTCGGCGGACCGGCCGAGCTGGCCGTCGCGGTAGCCGTCCTGCAGCGAGAACAGTTTCAGGATCCCCGTCGCCGACGCGACGAACTCGCCGGTCCTGGCGTCGGGCACCGAGTATCTGATGAAAGCGAGCATGCCGCTCAGCATGCCAGCCCGGGGGCACCGCCCCCGCCACGCGACCCGCCCGCGATCACGAAAGCCCAGGCCCGGGTCCCCTGCCCGGCCCCGGCTCAGCCCGCCGAGGCCACCGCCCGGCAGGTGGGGCAGGTACCGAAGACCTCCACGGTGTGGGTGATCGCGCTGAAGCCGTGCTCGGTCCCCACCGTCTCGGCCCACCGCTCGACGGCGGGCCCGGCGACCTCCACGGTGCGGCCGCAGCCCCGGCACACCAGGTGATGGTGGTGGCTCCCGGTGGCGCAGGCCCGGTACACCGACTCGCCGTCGTCGGTGCGCAGCGTGTCGACCTGGCCGGCGTCGGCCAGCGACTGCAACGCGCGGTACACCGTGGTGAGCCCGATCTTGGCGCCGTCCGCCCGCATCTGGGCGTAGATGTCCTGCGCGCTGCGGAAGCTCTCACTGCCGGCCAGCACCTGCCGCACCGCTTCCCGCCTGCTGGTCATGAACCGGCCTCCACCCCGGCCGCCCTGCTCTCCATCACCCGGCCGCGTTCCAGCCCGGCCACCCGGCCGCGCCGCACGAACCGCCCGGCGACCAGGGCCACCGCGAAACCGGCCAGCGCGAGCAGCACGATCGCCGCGCCAGGCGCGACGCCCGCGTAGAACGCCGTGGTCAGGCCGCCGACGGTGGAGACCACGCCGAGCAGCATCGCCAGCAGCATGGTGGCGGTGAAGCTCCGGGTGATCTGCTGCCCGGTGGCGACCGGCACCACCATCAGCGCGCTGACCAGCAGCAGCCCGACCACGCGCATCGCGATGACGACGGTCAGCGCGGCGGTGATCGCGATCAGCAGGCTGAGGAAGCGCACCGGCAGGCCGTTGACCCTGGCCACCTCCTCGTCCTGGCAGAGCACGAACAGCTCGCGCCCGAAGACGGCGACCACGCCGAGCACGAACGCCGCGAGGACCGCGATGACCCACACGTCCTGCGCGGTGACGCTGCTGATCGAGCCGAACAGGTAGGAGGTGAGCGTGGAGTTGCTGCCGCCGGGGGCCAGCCCGATGAGCAGCACGCCGCCCGCGATGCCGCCGTAGAACAGCAGCGCCAGCGCGACGTCCCCGGTGGTGCGGCCCCGGGCGCGCACCAGCTCGATGACGACCGCGCCGAGCACCGCCACGATCACCGCGGTGAGCACCGGCGCGGTGCCGGTGAGGAAGCCGAGGGCCACGCCGGTCAGCGCGACGTGGCCGATGCCGTCCCCGAGCAGCGCCAGGCGCCGCTGCACGACGAACACCCCGACCGCCGGGGCGGCCAGCCCGACCAGCAGCGCCGCGATCAGGGCCCGCCACATGAAGTCGTACTGCAGCATCTCGATCATCGGGCCGCTCCGGGGTTCATGGGGCCGCCGGAGACGTCGTAGGCGTGCGGGTACACCTGCTCGTGACCCGGGCGGGGGTGGCATCCGGCGTCCTGGACCGGCCGGCCGTCGTGCGTGATCACGCCGTCGCGCAGGACGATCGAACGGGTGATCAGCGAGGCGAGCGGGCCGAGCTCGTGGGTGACCAGCAGGACGGTGCGCCCCTGGTCGACCAGCCCGGTGAGGGTGGCCGCGAGCTGCCGCTGGCTGACGGCGTCCACCCCGGCGGTCGGCTCGTCCATGACGAAGGTGTCCGGCTCCCCGGCCAGCGCCCGCGCGATCAGCACCCGTTGCTGCTGGCCGCCGGACAGCCACCCGACGGGGTCACCGGCCCGGTCGGTGAGGTCCACGGCGGCGAGGGCGCGGGCGACGGCCGCGTGGTCCTCGGGCCGGGCACGCCGCAGCCGGCCGCGCCTGGCGATGCGGCCGGAGGCCACCACCTCGCGCACCGTGGCGGGCACGCCGCCGCCGACCGACAGGCGCTGGGGCACGTAGCCGATGCGCCACCAGTCGCGGAAGCGGGCGGGCGGCACGCCGTACAGCTCGGTGGTGCCGCCGGACAGCGGGATCAGGCCGAGCAGCGCGCGGATCAGGGTGGACTTGCCCGAGCCGTTGGAGCCGAGGACGGCCACGACCTCGCCCGCGGTGATCCGCAGGTCGACGCCGCGCAGCACGGGGCGGCCGTCGAGACCGACCTGGCCGCCGGACATGGCGAAGGCCACCGGCGCGGCCGGAGCGGAACTCCGCTCGGACACGCCGGTCGCCTGGACTGATGGGGTCATGAGCATCCAAGTGCGCTGCGAAGGACTGTGAGGTTCGCGCGGGCCGCCGACAGGTAGTCACCCGTCCGCGGACGGCTCTCGATGGGGTTGAGCACCGCGGTCTTGGCGCCGACCTCCTTGGCGAGGACTTCGGCGACCTTGGGGCTGACGAGTTCCTCGGTGAAAATGGTAGTCACCCCCTCCTGTCGCGCGATCCGCGACACCTCGGCCAGCCGCGCCGGGGACGGCTCGGCCTCCGGGTCCAGGCCGCTGATGCCGACCTGCTTGAGGTGGTAACGGTCCGCCAGGTAGCCGAAGGCGGAGTGGCCGGTGACGATGGTGCGGCTCTCGCAGGTGGTCAGCCCCGCGCGCAGCTCCTCGTCCAGCGTGCCGAGCTCGGCCGCGGCGGCCTTGGCGCGCTCGGTGTACCCGGCGGCGTGCGCGGGGTCGGCCTGGCCGAGCCGCTTGCCGAGCTCGGTGACGGCGGCGGCGAGGCGGGCGGGGTCCAGCCAGACGTGGGGGTCGTACGACGGCTTCTCACCGCCGTGGCCCTCCTCCTCGTCGCCCGTGGGGGGCAGCGTGGTGATCGCGGCGGCGGCGTCGAAGGCCTTGCCCTCGGCCTGCTCGCCGACGGCCTCGTCGACGGCCGGCTGGACGCCCTTGATGTAGACGACGAGGTCGGACTGCTCGACGGACGCGATCTGGCGCGGGTCGAGCTCCAGGTCGTGCGGCTCGACGCCCGGCTGGGTGAGGGTGGTCACGGTGGCGTCCGGCCCGGCGACCTTGGCCGACATCCACTCCAGCGGGTAGAACGCGGCCAGGATGCGGGGCTTGCCTCCGGCGGCGGCGCCCCCGTCCGGGGTCGCGCCGCAGCCCGCCAGCAACACCCCCGCCCCGATCAGCGCGGCGACCCCGGCGGGCCACCCACGGGCACGGCGGGCGGGCCTGGGGGTCTCATCGGCCTGACCAGGCCGGGTGGAACGGAGGGAACGGTCGTGCGCGCTGGTCGAGTCGAGCAAGCCACACCTGGACGAAAAGGGCATCACCCTACCGAGTATGCGGCAGAATGAAAACGGTTGTCAAAACCACCTAGATGAGGCCGAAGCGATCGGGCCCCGCGGAGGCCTGCGTGATCACCTCTCGGAACCCACTAGAACAGCCCGAAACGGTCGGCCGCCAGCAGGATCAGGAACGTCGCCAGGGCGATCCGCAACAGCCTCGCCCCTCTGCCCAGCGACGGCCACGACATGTACCCCAGCCAGGCCACGAAGCCGAGCACCGGCAGCACGGCGACGCCGCCCCGCCAGTCGGGCACCGCGAAACCGACCAGCAGGAGCACCACCAGCACCACCGGGGGCACCCAGCGCGGCAGCCCGTAGAGGTAGACCAGGGGCGCCGCGCTCTTGCGCTCCACCGCCCGCCGGGTGCCCGTGGCCCCCGGGGTGGTGAAGTGTTCTCCCCTGGGCAACGGCCGCTGCCCTCGGGGCCGTGCCGCTCCCGCCCCGCGCGCCAGCGGGTGGGGGGGCACCTTTCGTGACGGCTCGGCGGCGCCCCCGCGTCCCTGGCGGGAGGACTGAGCGGGCGAGGACTCGGATTCACGCTTGTCGGCCACGCTTCAGCCTAACGTCGCCACCCGCCCGCGGCGGCCCCGCGGGCGGGTGACGGAATCGGTCGCGCGGGCGGGGGTCCGCCCGCGCGGGGTCAGGCGGGAGTGCAGGTGACCTGAGACGGGACACCGTTCGCGCCGTTCCAGGAGCCGTTGAAGCCGAACGAGGTGGAGGCCCCGGCGCCCAGCGCGCCGTTCCAGGACAGGTTCGCCGCCCTGACGGCCGCGCCGCTCGCCGTGTACGAGGCGCTCCAGAGCTGGGTGATCGTCTGGCCGTTCGGGAACGTCCAGGCGACCGTCCATCCGGAGATGCCGGTCGAGCCGGTGTTCCTGACCGTCACGGTGGCCCCGAAACCGGTCGGCCACTGGTTGGTCACGGAGTACACGGCGGTGCAGGCCCTACCCGAGGGGGTGGGAGTGGGAGTCGGGGTCGGCGTGGGGGTCGGCGTGGGAGTCGGGGTGGGGGTGGGAGTCGGAAG
>NZ_JBHSRF010000084.1:0-39987 GCF_042658925.1 Sphaerisporangium aureirubrum | reverse complement strand
TGGCCGACTTGCCGGGGATCGGGGACAGGATGCGGACGTCGGCGGACTTGACCGCGTACGCGATGTTCTTGGTGAGCGCGGTGACCTTCTCCACCTTTACCGCCGGCCCGAGCTCGATCTCGTACCGGGTGACCGTGGGGCCGCGGGTGAAGGCGGTCACCTGGGCGTCGATGCCGAACTCTTCCAGCACGCCCCTGAGTGCTACGGCGACGGTGGTGTTCTCCGGAGTCTGAGGCCGGGGTGGTCTGCCCTTGGCGAGCGAGCTGAGCGCGGGGGCGAGGTATGCGCCGGGCGCGGCGGGTGTCGTCTCGCGCGGGGCAGGTGGTGCGGGGCGCGGCGGAGGGGGCGTGGGGTCCGGAGCGGGCGACGGCCGGTCGCCGCCCTCGGGGGTGTCCTGGCGCTCGTCGTGCTCATCGGGCGCGTGTTGCTCGTCGGGTCCTGTCGCGTCGGCGTTGTCGAGTTCGAGGGGCGTGGGCCGGGCAGCGCGTGGCGGGCGGGCCGCGCGGGGGGCCGGACACTCGCCGGGTATCCGGCGCGCCGCCGGTCCGGCGGGTGTCCGGCGCGCCGCGGGCCCTGCGGCCGTGAGGACCAGGCGCGCGCTGCCCGCGGCGATCGCGAGCAGCAGGACGGCGGCGGGGACGGGGGTGATGTACAGCGCGGGCCAGGACAGCGCCAGGCCGATGAGCCCGCCGGCGTCGGCGACCCGGAGCCAGGACTGCTCGGTGCCGGGCAGCGGCGTGCCGTGCAGCAGGTGGACGGCGCCGAGCACGGCCGCGGTGATCCCGGTGAGGCCGACGCCGCGGCGCAGCGTGACCTGGTGCTGGTCGGGGCGGCGGAACAGGCGCAGCGCGGCCCAGGCGAGCAGAGCGGCCGAGAGCGGCGGCACGCCGGTGATGATCTGCAGCGTCACGGCGGCCGCGCGGAGTAGGGCGCTGATGGGGGTGTCGCCGAGCAGCGCGGTGAGTGGTGTGCTGGCGTGTCCGTCGCCGAGCAGCCAGAGGGCGGCTGCCGCGGCGAGCAGGCCGAGGGCGGTGGGGTCGCGGCGGTCCCGGGGGTCGACGTGGTCGGGGCCGCCGGCGGCGGAGCGGATGGCGGCGCCGAGGCCGTTGCCCACCGCTGTAACGATCTTGGTGGTGGTGCCGCGCCGCGCCGGGCGGCGGGCACCCCCCGGCCGTGACGACCGTGAGCCGCGGGGCGGCGGCCGCTTACCGGCGCCCATGGTCACCACTCCCCCGCATCAGCACGGCGAAGGAGATCAGCAGCACCAGGATCGCGGCCGCGCCGAGCTTCAGCTGCCAGGCCGGCGCGAGCGCGACGACGACCGCGAGCGCGACGCACACGCCGGCGAAGGTCACGCGCGCCGTGGTCCAGCGGCCGCGGCGAGGCGGAACGAGCGGGCGGCGGGGAGGTAAATGCTGCCTGCCGGGGGGCGTGTCGTTGTCGTCGGGGCTGTGGAGGGGGTGCATCGCGGGCTCCGTTCGTGATCTTCGGTGGTTACGGTCCGTGCGCGGGCGCCGAGCCGCGTACGGGGCGGGCGGAGGTGTGCGGCCGACTGTGACGTTCGGGCTGTGCGGCCTCGTGTTCTTAAGGGGGGCGGGCCGCACAGGGACTTCGTCCGAATCTGCCGTTCCGAGGCACAGCTCGGGCTGTGACGCGTCACAGCTCCCCCTCCGGTGACGCTGTGTAGTCCACGAGGTCGCCGCGGCGGGTGTGGATGACCTCGTACTCACCGAACTTGTCGGTCTCGGAGATGCAGCCCCACCGCATGAGCAGGGGCAGGCACTTGCGCACCCAGGAGTCGCTCTTGCGGGCTCGCCGGGCGAGCTCGTCGTACAGCACCCGCGGCTGGAAGGTGTTGCCCTCGCCGACCACGGTGCGAAGTACGTCGAGGAGGATGTTGATCGCTTCGCTCCGGTCGACGATCATCCGGAAACGGGTGCCGTCGGGGTCCAGGTCGGGGTCGACGTCAGGGAACTCGATGTCGTCGCGCGGCTGCCCGGGCGGGCCGACAGGGTCGTCGTCCAACTGCTCCATTGCGTCGACGACGGTGTTCAGGACCTCACCGGCTTCGGCGTGCCCCTCCAACTCGGCCGCTATATCGCCAATGACCTCTTCGGCGACCCGCGCGAGTTCCTCGGCCTCTTCCTGCGGGCTCGGGGGAGCCTCGTCGCCGTCGCTGTCGTCCAGGTGGAATCCGGTCTCCGGCAAGGGCGCGGGGTCGGGAGCATCGGGTGTGCTGTGCCTGGCCGTGAACGGCTTGTGCGCCGGCGTGCCGTGCACCTCGGCGAGGGGGATCGGCCGCTCGTCGAGCAGCACGGCGCCCTGGACCGTCGCCGGGCGTGGTCCTGGGCGGGGGGCGAACGAGTGCTGCCGCGGGGCCCTGTCGGCGGCCGTGGCCCGGGCGGCGGCGAACTTCTCGTACGGCTCACCGAACGTCGCCGCGGTGAGCGGGTCGAGCCGCCCGGCCAGGTGGCGGTACTCGGCCCACGCCGCGGCGATGTCGGACCCGTCGCGGGCTTTCCGGGCGAACCGGGCGGGGATGAGCTGCCTGGACAGCGGCAGGTGCGACAGCAGGACGTACGCCGACCCGGGGCGCTTGTTCTTCCACACCCACGGCGTTACCCCGATCTGGATCAGCTCGGGGTCGATCGTCAGTTCGGCGTCGTCGCGGTCGTGGCAGCCGAAGTGGATGAGGTCGGCGGCGTTGGAACGGGCGTTGGTGTCGAGGCGGTCGTGGATGCCCTTCTGCG
The DNA here is from genome assembly GCF_042658925.1 of Sphaerisporangium aureirubrum. NCBI lineage: Bacteria > Bacillati > Actinomycetota > Actinomycetes > Streptosporangiales > Streptosporangiaceae > Sphaerisporangium > Sphaerisporangium aureirubrum. The sequence goes on along the minus strand of NZ_JBHSRF010000084.1, from coordinate 37,237 downwards.
CCTCGATGACCAGCTGGATCCCGACCGACGCGGCCCGTTCGGTGATCAACGTCAGGTTCTTGTTCCCGTACAGGGCGGCCGCCTCATAGGCGTGCACGAGCAGCCACGTCAGACCACACCCCGGGGTCCATTCCCTGAGCTGCTTGCCGAGCGGGTTGAGGCTGGGGTTGCCGAGGAACGCGGCCCGCCGCGGGATCGTGACGTTCACCAGCTTCCACAAGAACGATCGGATCGCCGACGCGGACGGCAGGACGTACGCCGCGGTGTCGCCGATGACACCCAGCTGCTGGTCGGCCTTGACCGCGTCGAGGAGAATCGTCGCGGCGTCCTTGCGCAACGCCACGTTGCTGCCGATCAGATCCCCGGCGTCGCCCTTACCGGTCCGCGACATGCCGATCATGAGCATGTGCGACTGCTGCTTGTCCTCGTCCAGCAGGGTTTCTCCGGCGACATGCGGCAGCAGCAGTTCCAGGGGCAGTAGGTCGCGGTACAAGCCCAGGCCACCGATGGGCTCGACGATCGACTCGCCCATGCCCTGAGGGCCCTGCCAGAGGATCGGGTCCTTGAGCGGGTCTTTCCGGGTCACGGTGATGCCGACCTTGTCAAGTTTCTCGCCGATAGCCAGGGTGGTGCCGCCGGCGATGCCGCCGAAGAACCGGCCGATCCGGTCGGTGATCCCGGCGAGGTCCTCGGGCACACCGGCGGGCCCCATCTCCAGGCCCGCCACTGCCACCTCTGCGGTGTTCTTGAACACGGTCATCCGGGAGTCGGCGACCTGTGGCAGGTGCTCGGCCGCGAACGCCTGCCACTCGCCTGAGACGGCGTCGTGCGCCGTGCCGTTACCGCTGGCGGTGCGTTCCAGTTCGCGGATCGCTGTGCTGGTGTGCCGGCGGTTCCATAGCCAGGCGCTGGTGGCGCCGAAGATCAGCCCCCCGGCGAGTACGTACTGGTCGGTGCCCCAGGCGACGTTGTAGAGCACCAGGCCGTACACGCCGACGACGTTGAGGAGTTCGTGGGCCCGGCCGAGAAGGCGGCGGCCCTTGGTCAGGTCGGCCGAGACGTACAGCGAGACGATGCCGGCGACGCTCACGCACACGGTGAGGAACAGCCGCATGTCGGCCAGGTCGGCGGCCAGCGACGCCGCCGGCGCCACGATGAGCGTGGTGAGCAGGATCGCCCACGGCGCCAGAGCCCGCCACACGGCGGACATCTCGCCGCCGATCGTCACGCCCTGCTCGCCCAAGTGCTTGCGCATACGGCGGTCCAGCCGGTCCTGACGCCTGGCTTCACGCACCTCTGAGGACATCGCGATTCGAGGCATGGGTCAGACCTCGAACTTCTCTTCGTCGTGCTTGGGCCGGCCCTTGCCCTTGCCGTACTTCAGGTCACGCAGGCCGTCGATCTCGGCACCCGCGAGCCGCTCAAGGGTGGGATAGACGCGCCGGGCCCCCGCCCGGGCCATGCGCAGGCCAAGCGCGGCGGTCAGCAGGCCCGAGGTGATGGCCATGGACCGGATCCACTTGTCCTCACCGGATCCGATGCCCTTCTTGTGTGCGTGCTTGAGCAGGAAGTGGATACGCCGCTGCAGCTCAAGGCGGCGTTGTGTGAACTCGTTGATCATGTCCGTGAGTAGTTCGTCGACGTGTCGGCAGTAGTTGCGCACCTGCTCGGGGGTGCGGGTGGGAACGTTGGCCAGGTCGGCCGCGCGGCGTGCCACCGTCACACCTCCATCTCGGCGGTGTCGTCGTGGCGGCCGGGCCGCAGCCCGGGGAGCGGCCGGAGCGATACCGGGCCCCGCCTGGGCGGCCGGGCCGGTTCGTCGTCGAACGGCGACTGGATGTCCAGGCGCTCGACGGGGTAGGTGTGCGGCACGCAGGCACGCGCCGCGGCGCGCAGCTTCCACCACGCCACGAACAGCAGGGCGCTGAGCAGCGCGGCGGCGACCAGCACCCCGATGAGCAGGGCGCCGATGGTGAACGCACCGACGAGGGCGAACACCGCGGCCACGACCTTCATCAGGCGGCCGAGGATGTGCGCGGGCCGGCGGTGCATGCGCTGCTCGCGCCACCAGATGACTGGCGAGACGCCGTCGTATCGTGAGCGGCGCTTCCCGGCGAGGAGCACAGCCACAGCTGCGAGGAGCCAGCTAAGTGGTGTCATGTCGGCCCCTTTCGATCATGGTTGAGGGGTTCAGGGTGGTTGGCGGGTCAGGCGGTTGCATTGAGGCGTGCTTCGCGTACGGCCTTCTCCAGCCAGGACTGGCTGCGGCCGCTGAGCCGCTTCAGGTAGCCGTACGGAGGACGGTCTCTCCAGACGCCCCGGGAGATCTGCCGACGGAGCTCGTCGACGAACGCCGCTCGGAAGATGCGGGCGCACCCCGTACAGCTGCCCGTACGCGGTGCGGCAGCGTGCTCCTCGCAGCCGTCGGCACGGAAGCGGTCATCGGTGACGTGGCTGCCCGCTGGGTCATCCTCCGTACGACCCGCATCGCCCGTATGACTCGTACGGTCTTGGCTCCCGCGCTCGCTGCCGTAGCCCGTACGGGACGCACCGGCCGCATGGCCCTCCTGTACCTCGTCCGCGTCTGCGTACGGGTCGGCGTCCGTACGCCCTTGCGGCCGCGGCCCCGTACGGGGAGAGGGCCGTACATGCTCCGGCTGCCCGAGAACGCCGCGCTGGGCTGTACGGACCGCGTCCTCCACCCATGTCAGAGGACGACGAGCCAGGGCCGTCAGCGATGGATAGTCCGCGTCCCACCGGTCGCCTCGTTCGGCCGCCCTGAGGATCTGATCACGTACGTGAGCGAGGAAGGCCGTACGGCTCATCGCCGCGGGTTTCGCCGGTGCCCGCGGCGTACGGGCCGTACGGTCGTCCTCCGTACGGGAGTCGGGCCGTACGGGCAGTTCTCGTAAGGCCTGTAAGAGATCGGCTCCCAGGCTCTGCACGGCCTCTGTGACTCCGTCCTGGATCTGGCTCGTAAGCGCCGCCTGATCGATGACGGGCGCCTCGGCGCTCCGGGGCGGGGGGAGGTGGAACACCGCACCCGTACGGGCGCCCGCGAATGCACTTGTGCCGTACGGCCCGTACGGCATGGCGGCCGTACGGTGTGCGAACCCGTACGGCGTCACCTTCGGCCATGCGGGTGCCGTACGGGTTCCGTTCACGTGGCCATCCCGTACGGTCAGCCCGTACGGGCGGCCCGCGACGTCATCGTCCGCACCGGCCTCAGCGGAGGTCGAGCGCTGCGGCGCGGCCGGGGCCCACTCCGAGTGCGGCTCGACGTCCGCCAGCGCGGGCACGCTGCGCAGCGCAGCGGTCTCGGCTGCGACCCGCCGCTGTAGTTCCGGGTCGCGGGCGAGACCGGTGTGCGTGTGAGCGGCCGCGGCCAGACGCTCCAGGCGGGCCTGGGCTCGCCGCACCTTGCGGTCAGATGCTCCCATGTCTCGCAGCGCACGCAGGGTCCTGGCGGCGAGGGTGACCCGGGTCAGGCGGCGCTGGGTGTCGATCTCGCCGGCGGTGCGGTCGCTCGCGTCGGCCAGGCCGAGCCAGACCAGCACCCGCTCGGGGGTCATCCGCCACCGGATACGGGCCCGGCCGGAGATGCGGTGCCGCTCGATGGCCATGCCGCGCTCCCACAGCCACGCGGCTACCAGCGGGGCGGCGAGCCGGAAGATGGCCTCTGCCATGCTGCGGGCGTCGAGGGCGGACAGTACGGCGGTCAGGCTGGTGAGCACCCAGACGGCGATGCCGTCGATGCCCGCGGAGAAGTTCTCCCGCATGTTCCGGCGGGCACGCACCGCGCTGGTGATGACGGCGACCTCGATGAACGAGAACAGCAGCAGCTGCAGCGGCCCGTCGAAGCCGAGGACGTCGCCGGTGAAACGCCACATGCCCTGGGCGGACACGCCGGTGGCGATGCAGGCGGCGATGACCGTGAGGTGGTCCTCGGCCGGGCGGGTCGCCAGGAGTCGCCGGGTGGCGCGCCACGCGCGCGGGAGGAGCCGTAGCGCCACGACCAGGAAGACGACGGTTGCTGCGGCGGCGATGGTTTGCCACACCTCGGTGGGTATGGCGGCGAAGAACGTGGTGATGTACGCACCGATGTTCTGCATTACTGTCTGCACTTGGATCGGGCCTCTCATCCAGGTCCGGTTCGTGGAAGGCCCCCCGCCGGCGTTGGCGCGCCGGCGGGGGTTTTCTGCGCTCAGGCGGGCGCGGCGGCGTACTGGGGGTGCGTGCTGTAGTGGAGAACCACCCCGTCGCGTAGCGGCTCGGGGGCGAGTCCGGTGCGGGCCAGGTCGAACAGCTGGAGCGACGTCATGTCGGCCGTGACAGTGATCTCGTTGGCGATCGTCTGGGTGATCACCCGGGTCTCCTGGCGGTCTCCCAGCGTGATGGGCACTTCGGCCTGCAGGGTGATGACGTAGAGCACCGTGGTCCCAGCCTTGAGGCGGGCCGGGGAGGTGGCGGCGGTCATGAGCAGCTCCAGGGGGCGATGAATGCGGAAAGCCCCGCCTGGCTGCCAGGCGGGGTGACGTGTGCGGTGGTGATGCTGTCAGGCCTTGGACCGTTCAGGCCCAACCAGGCAGTGGGGTCCCATCGGCTGGGGTCGTGGGTGCGACGTCGGCCTGTCAGCCAGATGGCATCGAGGGGGGTGGTCGCGTGTTGGTCGTCGTTCAAGGGTGCTCCTAGTCGGGTCCAGCCGGGGTGCTCTGCCTCCCCCGGGGAGCGGGAGGTGAGCGATACCCCGGCCGGACATCGGGAGGGCCTGCTGGCGTGAGGGCTGCCATGGCAGGCGCTGGGGGTGGTGGGTGGCCCTGGACCCCTGCGAATCCGAGGGCCACCCGGCGACTCCGCCCGCCTTGCCCGAGGCAGACAGAGCCGCAGCTCAGGGCCACGCGCGTGTGGGCGCGTTCGTGGCTGCTCGAAGGTTGGGGGACGAGCAGAAGAACCACACCGTTTTCCCGGCGCCGCCGCACGCCTGGACGTCCCACTGGTCGGCAAGGGCCTCGACGATCATCAGTCCCCGGCCACCCTCGTCCTGGGCGGTGACTGTCCGCTGGCGAGGAACGAAGGTGGACCCGCCGTCGGTGACCTCGCCGTAGATCTTTTGGCCGGAGAAGCGCAGTTTGACGGTGACCGGCGAGGTGCCGTGGCGAAAGGCGTTGCCGCAGAGCTCACCGAAGATGAGCACGGCGTCATCGATGAGTTCGGTGTCGGCGCCCCAGTCGGTGAGGGCGCTACCTACCATCTCGCGTACCTTGCTGACCGCGCTTAGGTCCGCTGGTAGGTCCCAGCATTCTTCGCGTGGGGAGGTCATGGGGCTCTCCATGTGCGATCCCCGGGCGCCCGCCCGAGGGGACGATGTGCCCGAGGACCGCGGGCTTCTGCAGACGGGCACGGTGCACCGCAGAAGGATTGACAGAGTGGCGTGGTAGGTACCGGGGGGTACCCGGGGGTACCCGTCGGTACCGGTGGGCACCCGGGGACGGATGAGGGGCCTCGGGGGCTCCCGTCTACGGTTCCCCACATGATCCAATGGGAGCGAGGGTCCCCGGTCTGGGCGGAGGGCAGCGCTAAGTGGAAGCAGCTCGTACAAGAACTGCGCGAGCGGATCGAGAGCGGGAGATACCCCCCGGGGAGGCGCATCCCCAGTCAGCGTCAGCTGAACGAGGAGTTCGAGCTGTCCCGAGACACCATTCGGCAGTCCGTGTGGTACTTGATCGAGAAGAGGGTGCTCAGGATCGAGCAGGGCGTCGGCACGGTGGTTGAGCCGCGTGAGAAGTGGCTGCCGATGGATGATCTGTAGCATCACACGGTCACCTCCTGCTGGTGGCAGGCGTGCTGCTGGTCGAGAAGCCGGGTGAGGGCTTCCAGATCGGGGGCGTCGAGGCTGGCGACGCAGGCTCCTTGGGCGAGGTGTGCCTGGAGGGGGTTTTTCCTGATGGCCCACCAGCGGCCGGCGCTGGTCTGAAAGATGGTCCAGGTGAGGTGTTCGTCGCGTAAGGCTGCCGCTGGGGCGTCTGAGGGTGCCATACTTTCGACCTCACTGGATGTGGTTGATTGCCATACCCATCGTGACGCCCTTCCGGTAGAATTTCAATAGCAAAAATCGAATAGCAAATATGCCCTATTTAGTACCAGTTTGCCCGGAAGGCGCCCATGACCTCCGTCCAGCTCCGTCGGCTCAGCCGCGAGCTCGTACGCCTCCGCACGGAAGCCGGCAAGACCGGAGCCGAGGTCACCAAGGCCATGGGGTGGTCAGCTGGGCGGCTCGGCTACTACGAGCAAGGCAAATGGCAGCGTGCCGACATCGGCAACGTCGCCAGGCTCCTCACCTACTACGGCGTCACCGATCCCGAGCGCGAAGCACTCCTGGACCTGGCCCGCCAATCCAGGATCAAGGGCTGGTGGGCAAGCTACAAGGACATCTTCCCCACCTCCCTGGCCGGCTTCGAGAACGCTGCGACCCTGATCCGGACGTGCGAAACCAGCGTCGTCCCCGGCCTGCTGCAGACCCTCGACTACACAGTCGCGCTCCTGCAGCGCGGAGTGCTCCCGGCAGACGAAAGCGTTATCCAGCGAAAGGCGGAGGGCCGCCGCGCCCGGCAGAAAATCCTGGAGCGCGAAAACCCTCCCGACCTGTGGGCAGTCATCGACGAGGCCGCCCTGCTGCGCCTTGTCGGCGGCGCCGACGTGATGCGAGCTCAGCTCCGGCATCTGGTCGAAATGGCGGCCTGGCCGCGCATCACGATCCAGGTGTTGCCGCTTGTGGCGGGGGCGCATCCAGGCGTTGATGGTGGGTTTGAGATTCTTGACTTCGCGTCGCCGGAGGACACTCCTCTGGTCCACGTGGAAGGTGCTGTGAACTCCCTGTTCATGGAGAACCCGGGAGATGTACAGCGTTATACGCTCATCTTCAGCCATGTCATATCGGCTGCCCTGACTCCTGACGAGTCGATCAGTCATATGGCCGAGCTGCAGGACAGACTTGAGAAAGGGCGAGGAACATGAACCCAAGCACTCAGCCTCCGCTCTGGCGTAAGAGCCGGCACAGCGGGACCAACGAAAACTGCGTCGAGGTGGCCGACCTCGACGGAGGCGCCAGGGCTGTACGTGACTCCAAGGTGACAGGCGGCCCGGTGCTGCAGTTCTCCTCGGGCGCCTGGCGGGCGTTCACCGCCGGCCTCCGCGGAGACCAGCTCTAACCCAGACGGCGACGGCCCCCGGCGGTGTCCGCCGGGGGCCGTCGCTTTACCCAAGCCCTGTGATGGTAATTCGATTCACTGTTCGAAGCCAGCGAGGGTGCGGCGGCGCGGGATCGCTGCTGCTGCGAGCTGGCCATCTGCTCTCATCACGTCAGGTTGAGTGCATCTGATCTCATTTGGCGTCGAACCGCGATATTCCGCGCGGGGAGCACTAACATCTGCTGCAACGTCCACGTCTCTGGTGCGCGGACGAGCGGGGGTGGCCCCGCACCCCTGCACTGCGGGAACCACACCCCGAGGGGTCGTCGCCTGCGCCGATGTTCCTCCCCCGACAGGAGGATGGCATTGCGGCGGCCCCGTATCCGAAGATCTTGCAGGCCGTAAGACTGCGTGACAATGGAGGCCTCGCCCTCCAACGTTCCTCAAATAGTCAGCATCTTTCGTCACATTTGCCGTCCAGGCCATGTCAGGCCACCTATTGCACACTCTGCTGCACGCTACGGTGCACGCTACGGTGCCCGCCCATCTGCACGCGGTCGTTCTACATGCGTTTTGCCGCCCTTGCTGTCAAGGTAAGTCATGAAGGTGGCCAGGGAGACGGCCACCAGCGCCCACCATCGACGGTTCATCAGAAAGCTCTCCTCTACGCAGTACATGTACGACGTACAAGTACGGTGTATAGGAGACCCCGTACGGCGTATAGTTGTCAAGTGGCCGCAGACAAGCTGACCCGGGACACCGTGATCGACCAGGCGATGGCACTGGCCGACGAGGAGGGCGTGGACGCGGTCACCATCCGGCGTCTCGCGGCCCGCCTCGGCGTCACCCCGATGGCGCTGTACTGGCACTTCAAGAACAAGGACGAGCTGATGGCGGCCCTCGCCGAGCACGTCCTCGGCGGGGTCACCGCAGGGGTCTCGCCGGACGACCCCTGGCGCGACCGGCTGCGCGTGCTGGTGGAGGCCGTCGTGCACGCGATGCGCGAGCACCGCTCGCTGCCGGACATCCTCACCGCGGTCGTCGACAAGCACTCCGTCGACAGCTTCAACCGCGCCACCGAGGCCGCCCTGGACGTCCTCACCACGGCCGGCTTCACGATCAGCGAGAGCTTCTACATCTCGTCATACCTGCTGAACGGCACCATCGGCCTGGTCAAGGGCCGTCCCGACTGCCCCAAGGGCCCCGAGCGGGACGAGGCCGAACGCCGCCGCCAGCACGCCCTGCGCCTGGAGGCCCTGCCCCGCGGCCGTTTCCCCCACGTCGTCGAGTACGGCACGATCGCCGCCGGCCCGGTGGACGTCGAGCACTACTTCAGCTTCGGCATCGACGTGATGCTGAGCGGCGTCGAGGCCATGGCCGCCGGCCGGGAGAAGCCGGAGTGACCTAGGCCCTCCCGTCGCGGGCGTCGGTGGCCGCGATGGACCCGAGCAGGGAGAGCGCCTCGGCGCTGGCCGAGCCGGGTTCCGCGTGGTAGACGACGAGGCGCAGCCCGTCGGTGCCGGTGACGTCGAGCTTGTCGCGCCGCAGGCACAGCTCGCCGACCTGCGGATGACGCATGTGGCTGGTGCCGTCCCTGCGGTGGCCGACCTCGGCGCGAGCCCACAGCGTGCGGAAACGCTCGCTGCGCAGCGACAGCTCGCCGACCAGCGACGCCAGGTGCGGGTCCTCGGGGTCGGTCCCGGCGGTGGCACGCAGGCTGCCGACCACGCTCGCGGTGGCGCGGTCCCAGTCCAGGTGCAGCTCGCGGTCGCCCGGGTCCAGGAAAACCTGGCGCAGTACGTTGCGGCCGGGGGTGAAGTTGGGGGACAGCGCGCGGGCGAGGGGGTTGGCCGCCAGCACGTCCATGTACTTGCCGCAGACGTAGGCGGGCATCGGCAGCTGCTCCAGGAACTGCGCGATCCCGGCGGGGACCCGCTCGGCGTGCGGGCGGCCCCGGCGGCGCGGCCTGGGACGGGCCAGGTCGTGCAGGTGGGCGGTGGCGGTCGCGTCCAGCCGCAGCGCCTCGGCCAGCGCGTCGAGCACCTGGACGGACGGACGCCGGTCCCGGCCCTGCTCCAGGCGCAGGTAGTAGTCGGAGCTGATGCCGGCCAGCAACGCCAGTTCCTCACGACGCAGACCGGCGACCCGCCTGCGCCCACCGGCGATCAGCCCGACCTCCTCGGGCCGGACCTGGTCCCGCCGCGCGCGGAGGTACTCGCCGAGCGCGTTGGCCTTGTCCACGGTTCCAGGTTAAGCACCGCCCGGCCGCGCTGACTGTCCCTGTCACTCCCAGGGTGGGCCGGGCAAACCGCCGCGGCCGGGTGGTTCAACGGGGAGTGCGCGCCAGGGCCGCGCACAGCAGGCCGGCCGTGGCGACGGCGGTCAGGACCACGTAGGTGCGGGTGAAGCCGGTCATCAGGTGGTCCACGGCCACCGGGGACAGTCTGGACAGGGTGCCCGCGTAGACGAGGTCGCGCAGGGCGGGGGTGAGGGTGCCGGTGAGGACGCTGAGGGTGGTGGCGACGCTCAGGACGATGCCCACGTTCATGATCATCAGGCGGAAGCCGTTGACGACGCCCAGGCCGCCCGGCGGGAGGGCCGCCATCACCTGGGTGGTGTTGCCGGTGAGGAACGCGCCGTTGCCCGCGCCCGCCAGGAACAGGCCCGTGCCGATCAGCCAGTACGGGGTGTCCGTGCCGGTCGAGAGGGTCAGGGTCAGCAGGCCGGCGCAGTTCATCGCGCAACCGGTGACGGACAGGGTGTACGGCGAGATCCGGCGGCCGAGCGCCCCGGCCAGGGGAGAGGCCAGCGCCATGCCGATGGGGACGGGCAGCACGCCGAGGGCGGCGGTGAAGGCGTCGATGCCCCGGGCGGCCTGGAAGTACAGGGCGACCAGCAGCACCAGCGCCGACCTCGACAGTGCCGTGCAGAACGAGGCCAGGTTGGCGTAGGTGAGCATGCGGCGGCCGAACAGCCTCGGGTCCAGCACGGGGTGGGAGGCGCGGCGTTCGGCGAGCAGGAGCAGAGGGAGCAGGATCAGGAAGGTCAGCAGGCCGGCGCGGACCACGGGGCTGGCGAGGCCCCGGGAGCCCGCCTCGGACAGCGCGATCAGCACGGCGGACAGCGCGGCGAAGACGATCAGGTTGCCCGCCAGGTCGATGGGGGTGCGCGGGCCGGGCGGCACCCGGCGCAGGGTGATCCACCCCCAGACCAGGCCGAGCACCCCCGCAGGGACGTTCAGCCAGAACACCCACTGCCAGCCGAGAGTGTCGGCGACCAGCCCGCCGAGGGTGGGGCCCGCCAGCTGGGCCACGGAGAGGGTGCCGATGTAGACGCCCATGCCCTGGCTGAGACGGTCGGGCGGGAAGGCGTCGGTGATGATGACGGTGCCGTTGGCGAGGATCATCGCCGACCCGAGCCCCTGGAGGGCGCGCATGGCGATCAGGAAGCCCACGTCGGGGGACAGCCCGGCCAGCAGCGAGCACAGGGTGAACAGCACGAACCCGATGAGGTAGACCTCACGACGGCCGAGCAGGTCGGCGACCCGGCCGAAGAAGACCAGCGTGGTGGTGTTGACCAGCAGGTACGACAGCAGGATCCACGAGGCGGCGAACGCGCCCGCCTCGAAGTGGCGCACCACGGCGGGCAGGGCCACGTTGAGGGTGCTGGCGTTGATGCCGATGAGCACGAGGCCGAGGCTGGTGACCGAGCAGACCCGCCAGGCGTGGCGCAGCTTCCTGGCGTACTCGGGGGTGCCGGGAAGGGGGACCGTGGTCTCGGGGGGTGCGACCATGCGTACCAGTTTGACGTACGGCGTACGTCCACTTTAGGCGGCCCTATAGGAGTTATTCGGACATGTCCGCCGACGAGGTCAGCGTGCGCGCTTGCGCAGCCCGTCCAGGTCGTAGATGATCACGCGGCGGCGGCCGGTCTCGATCAGCCCGCGGTCGCGCAGCGAGCGCAGGGCCTTGCTGACCGCCTCCCGGGAGGCGCCGGTCCAGCCCGCCAGCTCGTCCTGGGACAACGGCAGCGCCACCTTCACGCCGCCGTTGGTCGGCTCGCCGAAGCGCTCGGCGAGTTCGACCAGCCGCGTCGCCACCCGGCCGGTGGTGTCGAAGGCGCCGAACTCGATGCGCTTGCGGTCGGAGTCGCGCAGCCGCCCCACGACCATCTGGAGCAGCAGCACCGCGACCCGGCCGTGGTCGTGGAGGAACCCGGCGAAGTCGCGCACGACGTAGCCCTCGACGGGTTCCAGCGCGGTCACCGTGCCGGACCGGGGCTCGCCGCTGATCACCGACATGTCGCCGAGCAGGGAACCCGGGCCGCGGATGGCGAGCACGACCTCGGTGCCGCTGGCGGTGTGCGAGGACACCTTGACCCGGCCCGCGGTGAGGATCAGCGCCCAGTCGGAGGTGTCGCCCTCCGACATCACGGTGGCGCCGCGGTCCCAGCGCCGCTTGCGCCCGCCTTCCCGCAGGTCGGCGATCTCTTCTTCGGTGAGCAATGACAGGAATTCGCCTGGTTCGGGAGCCGGCGAGGACATCATTGTTCCTCCAATTTCCTGGTGCGGCTCCGATTATCCCCGGCGCCGTCGCGCGGGTCAGTCCAGGGAGGTGAGCACGAACGCCTCCACGCTCTTCGCCTTGCCCTTCAGGGTGAGCGGGCCGAGGGGGCGGACAGTCGCGGCCGGGCCGATCTGGTCGCGGGTGGCCGCCCCGATCACCACCGTGCCGGGCTCGGCCAGCGCCTCGAAGCGGGCCGCGACGTTCACCGCGTCGCCCATCGCGTTGAAGCCGCGCAGCTCGGGGCTGCCGATGTTGCCGACCAGCGCCATGCCGGTGTTGATGCCGACCCGGAAGCGGGGGTAGCCGGGGTTGCCCGCGGCGATCTTCTCGGCCTCCGCCTGCATCGCCAGCCCGGCCCTGGCGGCCATCTCGGCGTGCCGCTCCTGCTCGGCGGGGGCGTTGAACAACGCGAGCAGCGCGTCCCCGACGAACTGCACGATGGTCCCGCCGTGCCGCAGCACGCAGGGCACCGCGGCGGTGTGGTAGCGGTTCAGCATCTCGACGATCTCGCCGGGCGTGACCTTCTCCGAGAAGGACGTGAAGCCCTTGAGGTCGGCGAACAGCGCCGTCAGCTCGACCAGCGACCCGCCGAGCGCGGCCTGGTCGGGGTCGGCCAGCAGGGACGCGGCCACGTCGGGCGACATGTACTGCCGGAACAGCGTCTCCAGCTCGCGGTACAGCCGGGCGTTCTCCAGCGCGATGGACAGCTGGCTGGCCAGGGTGGCGGCCAGCGCCTCGTCCTGCCGGGTGGTGCCCACCGGCACCTCCAGCGCCCCGGCGAGCACGCCCTTGACGGTCAGCGGGTGCACCACGACGCCGTCGGCGGCCACCGGCTCGTCGCCGGTGAAGTCCCCCACGCCGAACGAGCGGTCGCCGATCTCGACCCGCCCGCTGTGCACGAGCCCCATCCGCACCTCGCCGTACGCCGCCCGCACCCGCTCCAGCGCGCCCTGCAGCAGCTCCTCCTCGCCGAGGCCCACCCGGGCCCGGCGTCCGACGTCGACCAGGGCTCCGAGCCTCAGCGACAGCTCCCGCTCGGCGGCGAGCGCCTGGCCCGCCCGGTCCAGCACAGCCGCCTGGCCCTCGGTCAGCCGGAACTTCCCGGCCAGCCGGGTCGCCAGCGGTGCCTCCCCGGCGGCGGTGCCGCGCTCGCCCATGCGGCGCAGGTGGCCGACCAGCTCCTCCAGCGCCTCGTCGTACCGCGCCTGGATGCGCCGCACGGTCGCCGACAGCGCCACCGAGTCGAACAGGCCCTGGCTGGAGCCCTCGCGGCGGAACTGGATGTAGGCGCTGTAGGCGACGAACACGAACGCCATGGTGAGCAGGAAGTGCCACTCCCACCACGACAGCAGCCAGTTGGGCCGGAAGAACCCGGCGATCATCGACTCGCACAGCAGCGCGTACGCGGTGACCAGGCTGATCAGCATCACCGAGGGCCGCCGCCGGTGGATGCGGAACATCTGCACCGCCGCCACGGCGAACAGCGCGGCACCCACCCAGGACAGAACCCCGATGGTCGCGCCGCCCTTCGGAGGCGGGGCGCTGAGCGGGGTCAGGCCCTCCACCAGCGAGGCCCAGCCCCACAGGACGAGCAGGACGATGAGGCCGGCCCGCAGCAGGTCGGCGCGGGCGAGCACCGCGGCGGCGGCCCGCTCGCCGAGCGGCAGCGCCGAGACGGACGCCAGCACCGAGGCCACCAGCAGCCCGACCGGCTGCCCGATGTCGAAGCCGAAGCTGCCCTTGGCCAGGATGATCGTGGGGGTGGCCAGCCCGTGCAGCAGGAAGAACCCGGCGCAGGCGAGGAAGACCAGCGACACCAGCAGCAGCCGCGCGTCCTGGCGGCGGGTGGCGGCCTGGCTGATCATGAGGCCGAGCACGACGTTGACGCCCGCGATGGCCACGATCAGCGCGAAGTGGCTCGGCGGGTGCTCCCAACGGATGTTGAGCTGCGCGGGGAACGACAGCAGCAGCCACAGGCCGAGCAGCGGCACGACCATGTGGAACGCCCACACGACGCTGCGGATCGGCTGAGTGGCCGGTGGGAGGTACGGTTCTGCCGCGGCGATTTGATCGTTTTCATCGCTCGACGGCACGGTCGCCTCCGGTTCGCCGGTCGAATCCCCCTGCACGGGGCCGATTATCCCGTTCATTCACGGCCCGGGGGAACGCACGTGAATCCTGAGTGGATATCGAGATCGAACCGAGCTGTCCCCGATTATCGGCTCGACCGAAATATCCGATACTTTTGGCGCGCCATCCGTAACCTTCATCGGGCGACGGTGGCGCGTGGCGGTGGCTCCGTGGGGGAACCACCGCCATCGGCGTCTCAGCCGAGCACGGCGGGCAGCGGTGCCCGGTGCGTCTCGCGCAGCTCGGCCACCGGGACCGAGAACAGATCTTCCACGACCAGGTCGTCCCCGCCGGTGGTGCCGAGGCCGTAGCAGGGCACCCCCGCCGAGGCGCACAGCTCGGCGAACGTCTCGAACACCTCGGGCCGCACCGCGACCACCGCGCGGGCCGCCGACTCGCTGAACAGCCCGGTGAACGGGTCGTCGACCGGCAGCCGCACCGACGCGCCCACGCCCTGCGCCATGGCGCACTCGGCGAGCGTGACGCCGAGCCCGCCGTCCGAAACGTCGTGCGACCCCTCGACCAGCCCGCGCCCGGCGGCCGTCACCAGCACGTCCGCGAGGGCGCGCTCGGCGTCCAGGTCGGCCGCCGGCGGCAGGCCGCCGAGGTGGCCGTGCGCCCGGTGCGCCCATTCCGAGCCGCCGAACTCGTCGTGGGTCTCGCCGAGCAGCAGGACCTTCAGCCCGGGGGCGGTGAAGCCGTGGCGGATCCGCGCGCCGACGTCGTCCAGCACGCCGAGCACCCCGACGACCGGCGTCGGGTGGATCGCGGTGGTGCCGGTCTGGTTGTAGAACGACACGTTGCCGCCGGTCACCGGCACGCCGAGGGTCCGGCAGGCGTCGGCGAGACCGCGCACGGCCTCGGCGAACTGCCACATCACCTCGGGGTCCTCCGGCGAGCCGAAGTTCAGGCAGTTGGTCACCGCGAGCGGGCGCGCCCCGGTGACGGCGACGTTGCGGTACGCCTCGGCCAGCGCGAGCTGCGCCCCGGCGTAGGGGTCGAGCCGGGCGTACCGGCCGTTGCCGTCGGTGGCCAGCGCGATGCCGCGCCGCGTCTCCCCGGCCCCCGGCATGGTCTCGCCGACCCGCAGCACCCCGGCGTCGGCGGGCATCGCCAGCACGGTGTTGCCCCGGACGTACCGGTCGTACTGCGAGGTGACCCATTCCTTGGAGGCGAGGTTCGGCGAGCCGAGGAGGTCGAGCAGCGTGGCCCGCAGGTCGGACGGGCGGGGCAGCCGCGCCGGGTGGTCGGCGTTCAGCGCCGCCTGCCCGGACGGCTCGTGGTACGGCCGCTCGTACACCGGCCCGTCGTCGGCGGCGGTGCCCGGCGGGATGTCGACGATCACCTCGCCGTGCCAGGTCATCACCAGCCGCCCGGTGCCGGTGACCTCGCCGATCACGGTGGCGGGCACGTCCCAGCGGGCGCAGATCGCGAGGAAGGCGTCGATGTCCTCGGGGGTCACCACGGCCATCATGCGTTCCTGCGACTCGCTCATCAGGATCTCTTCGGGCAGCAGCGAGGGATCGCGCAGCGGGACGAGGTCGAGGTCGACGTGCATGCCGCCGGTGCCCTTGGCCGCGAGCTCGGTGGTGGCGCAGGACACGCCGGCCGCGCCGAGGTCCTGGATGCCGACCACCACGTCGGCCTCGAACAGCTCCAGGCAGCACTCGATGAGGAGCTTCTCCATGAACGGGTCGCCCACCTGCACCGCGGGGCGCTTGGCGTGCGACTCGTCCTCGAAGGTGGCCGAGGCCAGCACCGAGGCGCCGCCGATGCCGTCGGGGCCGGTGCGGGCGCCGAACAGCACGACCTTGTTACCCGGCCCCGGCGCGGTGGCCAGCTTGATGCGGTCCTTGCGCAGCAGGCCCACGCACAGGGCGTTGACCAGCGGGTTTCCCACGTAGCAGGGGTCGAAGGCCACCTCGCCGCCGATGTTGGGCAGGCCGAGGCAGTTGCCGTAGAAGCTGATGCCGTCCACGACGCCGGGCAGCACGCGGCGGGTGTCGGGGGCGTCGAGCGCGCCGAACCGCAGCGCGTCCATCACCGCGACCGGCCGGGCGCCCATCGCCATGATGTCGCGCACGATGCCGCCGACGCCGGTGGCGGCGCCCTGGCGGGGCTCGACGTAGGACGGGTGGTTGTGCGACTCGATCTTGAAGGTCGCCGCCCAGCCGTCGCCGATGTCGACCACGCCGGCGTTCTCGCCCATGCCGACCAGCAGCGCCTCCGAGCGGGGCGCCTTGGTGGCGAACTGGCGCAGGTGCACCTTGGATGACTTGTAGGAGCAGTGCTCGCTCCACATCACCGAATAGATGGCGAGCTCGGACGAGGTGGGGCGGCGGCCGAGGATGGCGCGTACCCGGTCGTACTCGTCGGTCTTCATGCCGAGCTCGGCGTACGGCTGGGACTCCTCGGGGGTCTCGGCCGCCCGCTTGACCGAATCGATCATCTGCTCTCCTCGCGCGCCGGCCGATGCCTTGGGCGCGTGCGCCGGTCCGTTCACAGGTTGGCGAACTTCTTCAGGATGGAGGTGAAGAAGCCGCGGCCGTCCACACCGGGGGCACCGGTCAGCTCTTCGACGGCGTGCTCGGGGTGGGGCATCAGGCCGACGACGTTCCCGGCGTCGTTGCTGATGCCCGCGATGTCGTTCATCGAGCCGTTGGGGTTGCCGCCGACGTAACGGAACAGCACCCGCCCGGACTCCTCCAGCTCGGCGAGCGTCGCCGGGTCGGCCACGAACCGGCCCTCGCCGTGCTTGACGGGCAGCAGGAGCTCCTGGCCCTCGGTGTAGTCGGAGGTCCACGGCGTGGCGCCGCTCTCCACCCGGACGCGCTGGTCGCGGCAGACGTAGTGGAGGCCCTCGTTGCGGGTGAGCGCGCCGGGCAGCAGGTGGGCCTCGCAGAGGATCTGGAAGCCGTTGCAGGTGCCGAGCACCGGCAGGCCCGCGCGGGCCGCGGGGATCAGCTCGTCCATCAGGGGGGCGAACCTGGAGATCGCGCCGCAGCGGAGGTAGTCGCCGTAGGAGAACCCGCCGGGCAGGAAGACCGCGTCGACTCCCCGGAGGTCGCGGTCGGCGTGCCACAGCGGGACGGCCTCGCCGCCGGCGTGGCGGATGGCACGCGCGGCGTCCTGGTCGTCGAGAGTTCCGGGAAAAGTGACCACGCCCACCCGGGCAGCACCCATGGTTTTCTTACCCCTCCACACGCGAGCGCCGCGCCGCACGTCTCACTCATCGGACGGCGGTCTGCGGCGGTACGTTCAGGCTACCCGCGGCCGGGTGCCTCCGGGACATCGCCCCGAGCACCCGTGCGGACCTGCAGCGATCAGACGGCGGCGAGTTCGCGGTCGTGGTGGGCCAGGAAGTCCTGGTCCCAGTCGAGCTCCTTGCGCAGAAGGACGGTGGTGCCGCTGCCGGGGGTGATGTGGAAGGAGATCTCGTCCACCACCGACTGCATGATCAGGATGCCGCGCCCGTGCTCGGCGTCGCCGGACGGGAGCTGCCTCGGGATGGCGCCGAGGCCGAGGCCGCGGTCGACGATGCGCAGCTCGCACCGGCCCTCGCTGATGGCCGCGCGCACCTCGTACCTCTTGGCGGGCCCGCCGTGGCGCACGGCGTTGGCGCATGCCTCCGAGGTGGCGAGGAGCATGTCCTCGACGCAGTCCTCCGACACTCCGATGCAGCGAAGCGTGTCTCCCAGGACCCGCCGCACCATGGGAATGCCTATGGCATCCCGCGGCAAGGCCAACGAGAACTCAATGTCCACCGCACCCCTCCGTGGCGCCGAAAGTCACGTTGGGGAGGTTCCCCGGAGAATCAGGGCTAACCGCAAAATCACGCTGTTGTTATTTACTGTTGGTCAGACGCTTGCGTTCAGGTCGGCCAAAAGTTCCTTTTGCGGTGATTTGCGAAAGCTTGCAGTCCGCTGCTGGAGCCCCAGGCTAGCCTTCGACCCGCACAGAGTAGTCCTCGATCACGGTGTTCGCCAGCAGCGTTTCGGCCATCTTCCGGACCTCCGCGAGTGCGGTCTCATCGGCCGGCCCGTCAAGCTCGACCTCGAACCGCTTGCCCTGCCGCACCTCGGCGATCCCGGGGAAGCCCAGCCGGGGCAGCGCGCGGGCGATGGCCTGCCCCTGGGGGTCGAGGATCTCCGGCTTGAGCATGACGTCGACGATGACGCGTGCCACGTGTCCCTCCCTGTTCGTCCAACGTCCTCTGCCTGACCGGCGCGACCAGCCTAACGTGTGCGCGGAGAGTCTCCGGGAACGGGGGAAGTGTGGACGACAGCCTGGATGGCCTTGCGCGAGGGCCCGTGCCTTCTGCCACGATGTCCACAAACGCCTACGTACCACCACCAGACGGTACTAAGCGCTCGTTAACCGGCCGGTCTATGGTGGCGATCCCACTGGTACGGCCCCGAACGCGCAGGAGCGGCACGTGACAGTCGACGCCTCTCGTGGTGCCGAGGCACCCCCGGAGCTCGTCCAACTGCTTACCCCTGAGGGTGAGCGGGTCGAGCATCCGGACTACGACATCGATCTGACCCCGGAGGAGGTACGCGAGCTCTACCGCGACCTCGTCCTGGTCCGGCGAATAGACATGGAGGCCGTCGCCCTGCAACGTCAGGGCGAGCTCGGCATCTGGGCGTCGCTGCTCGGGCAGGAGGCCGCGCAGATCGGCTCGGCCCGCGCCCTCGCCGACGACGACATGGCCTTCCCCACCTATCGCGAGCACGGCGTGGCCTGGTGCCGCGGCGTCGACCCGCTGTACCTGCTCGGCCTGTTCCGGGGGGTGAACAACGGCGGATGGGACCCGGCCGACCACAACTTCCACCTGTACACGATCGTGATCGGCAGCCAGACCCTGCACGCCGTCGGCTACGCCATGGGCGTCCAGCGCGACGGCGCCGACGCCGCCACCATCGTCTACTTCGGCGACGGGGCCACCTCGCAGGGCGACGTCAACGAGTCCTTCATCTGGGCGTCGGTCTTCAACGCCCCCGTGGTGTTCTTCTGCCAGAACAACCAGTGGGCCATCTCCGAGCCGCTGGAGAAGCAGTCCAGGATCCCGCTCTACCGGCGCGCCAGCGGCTTCGGCTTCCCCGGCATCCGGGTGGACGGCAACGACGTCTTCGCCTGCCTCGCCGTCACCCGCCAGGCGCTGCGCGACGCCCGCGAGGGCAACGGCCCCACGCTGATCGAGGCGTTCACCTACCGGATGGGTGCCCACACCACCTCCGACGACCCGACCCGCTACCGCGTCGCCGGGGAGCTCGAGGCGTGGAAGCTGAAGGACCCGATCGAGCGCGTCAAGGCGTACCTGTTCAAGAACCAGCACGCCGACCAGGACTTCTTCGACGCCGTGGACGCCGAGGCCGCCACCCTCGGCCGTGACGTGCGCAAACGCTGCCTGGCGCTGCCCGACCCCCACCCCCTGGACATCTTCGAGAACGTCTACGCCGAGCCCAACGCCCTGCTCGCCGAGGAGCGGGAGCAGTTCGCCGCCTACCTCGCGAGCTTCGAGGGAGGCGAGTGATGACCACCCTGACCCTGGCCAAAGCCCTGAACGAGGGGCTGAGGGCCGCCATGGAGGACGACCCCAAGGTCCTCATCATGGGCGAGGACGTCGGCAAGCTCGGCGGCGTCTTCCGCGTCACCGACGGGTTGCAGAAGGACTTCGGCGAGAGCCGGGTCATCGACACCCCCCTCGCCGAGTCGGGCATCGTCGGCACCGCCATCGGCCTCGCGCTGCGCGGCTACCGGCCCGTCTGCGAGATCCAGTTCGACGGCTTCGTGTTCCCCGCCGCCGACCAGATCATCACCCAGCTCGCCAAGATGCACCTGCGTTCCCTCGGCAAGGTCAAGCTCCCGGTCGTCGTACGCATCCCGAGCGGTGGCGGCATCGGCGCGGTCGAGCACCACAGCGAGTCCCCCGAGGCGTACTTCACCCACACCGCCGGCCTGCGGGTGATGGCCTGCTCCAACCCGGTGGACGCCTATCACATGATCCAGCAGGCGATCCGCTGCGAGGATCCGGTCATCTTCTTCGAGCCCAAGCGGCGGTACTGGGACAAGGCCGAGATCGACAAGGACGCCACCCCGCTGCCCCTGGACCGCGGCAAGATCGTGCGGCCCGGCGACGACGTCACCGTCCTCGCCTACGGCCCGATGGTGAAGACCTGCCTGGAGGCGGCGAACGCCGTCGAGCGCGAACGGTCCCTGGAGATCGTGGACCTTCGGTCGCTGTCGCCGCTGGACACCGAGCTGATCTTCGAGTCGGTGCGCAGGACCGGCCGGTGCGTCATCGCGCACGAGGCCGCGCTGTACTCCGGGCTCGGCGCCGAGATCGCCGCCCGGATCACCGAGGCGTGCTTCTACCACCTGGAGGCCCCCGTGCTGCGGGTAGGCGGCTTCTCCACCCCGTACCCGCCGTCCCGGCTGGAGGATCACTACCTGCCGGACCTGGATCGCGTGCTCGACGCCGTCGACCGCACGT
The DNA here is from genome assembly GCF_042658925.1 of Sphaerisporangium aureirubrum. Classification (NCBI taxonomy): domain Bacteria; kingdom Bacillati; phylum Actinomycetota; class Actinomycetes; order Streptosporangiales; family Streptosporangiaceae; genus Sphaerisporangium; species Sphaerisporangium aureirubrum. Next base: position 16,862 of record NZ_JBHSRF010000084.1, on the reverse strand, counting down.
TCACCTACTGAGGAGGGGCGGTGCGCAGAGAATTCAAGCTCCCCGACGTCGGTGAGGGTCTCACCGAGGCCGAGATCATCAAGTGGCACGTGGCCGCGGGCGACCAGGTGGAGCTCAACCAGACGATCGTCGAGATCGAGACGGCCAAGGCCGTGGTCGAGCTGCCCTGCCCGTTCGAGGGCGTGGTCGGCGCGCTGATGGTCGCCGAGGGCGAGACCGTCGACGTGGGCACGCCGATCATCGCGGTGGACACCGGCGAGGGCGCCGACACCACCCGCGAGACGGCCCTGGCCGACGACATGGTGCCCACCCTGCCGGCGGAGCCCGAGCAGGCCACGCGCGGCGAGGGCACGGGCGGCACCGGGCAGCCCGCGCGGACGCCGGTGCTGGTCGGCTACGGCGTGAAGGCGGGCGCCACGACCCGCCGTCCCCGCCGTACCGGCCCCGCCCCGGCCCCCGGCCGCGCGGCCGGCGCCCCGAGCGCCCCCAGCCGTGCCGCGGGCGTACCGAGCGCCCCGGCCCGTCCGGCGCCCGCTCCCGCCGCGCCGGCCCCGCAGGCGGAGGGACGGGTCGTCGTGCTGGCCAAGCCGCCGGTGCGCAAGCTGGCCAGGGACCTCGGCGTCGACCTGTCCGCGGTCACCGGCTCGGGACCGGAGGGCTCCATCACCCGCGACGACGTGCACGCCGCCGCGCAGGGCCCCGCCGCCGTCCCGGCCGCCGTGCCCGCCGCGCCGGGGGAGCGCGAGGAGCGCATCCCGGTCAAGGGCGTGCGCAAGGCCACCGCCGCCGCCATGGTGGCCTCGGCCTTCACCGCGCCGCACGTCACCGAGTGGCTCCAGGTGGACGTCACCGAGACCATGGACGCGGTGCGGCGGCTGCGGGAGCTGCCCGACTTCGCCGAGGTCAAGGTGTCGCCGCTGCTGCTGGTCGCCAAGGCGCTGCTCACCGCGGTGAAGCGGCACCCGCTGATCAACTCGTCCTGGGCGGGCGACGAGATCGTGGTCCACCGCTACGTGAACCTCGGCATCGCCGCCGCCACCCAGCGCGGGCTGGTCGTGCCGAACGTCAAGGACGCCCACGCGATGTCGCTGCCCGAGCTGGCCGCGGCGCTCGGCGAGCTGACCGAGAAGGCCCGCTCGGGCCGCTCCCAGCCCGCCGACCTCACCGGCGGCACCATCACCGTCACCAACGTCGGCGTGTTCGGCGTCGACGCCGGCACCCCCATCCTCAACCCCGGCGAGGCCGCCATCCTCGCCTTCGGCCAGATCCGCGACCTCCCCTGGGTGGTGGACGGCCAGATCGTCCCTCGCAAGGTCACCACCCTCGCCCTGTCCTTCGACCACCGCGTCGTGGACGGCGAGATCGGCTCCTACGTCCTGCGCGACGTCGGGGCGATGCTCCAGGATCCGCTGCGCATGCTCGCCTGGAGCTGAAGACCGCGGCGGTGAGGGCCGGGGATCGGATCCCCGGCCCTCACGCGTGCCCGGCGGGCCGTACGCTGGCGGGCAGCCGTTCTAAAGGAGAGATCGTGTTTCGGCATGTCGTGATGTTCACCTGGATCGCGGGGACCACCGAGCAGCAGAGGTCGGACGTGATGGCGGAGCTCGCCAAGCTGCCGGGGGTGATCCCGGAGATCCGCCGCTACGACATGGGGCCCGACGCCGGCGTCAACCCGGGCAACCACGAGTTCGTGGTGGTCGCGGACTTCGGCACCCTGGAGGACTACCTCGTCTACCGGGACCACCCGGTGCATCGCGACGTGATCCAGAACGTGATCAGGCCGATCATGGCGAGTCGCGCCGCGGTGCAGTACGAGCTCCCGGCGCTCGGGGAGCGGTAGGGCGGCGACGTGGTGGCCGCCCCTTCGCCCGGCGGCCACGCGGCGTTCAGACCGTCGGTGGGTTGTTGCGCTCGTGGTCCAGCAGGTGGTCGTCGGAGGTGCGGCCGCGGCGGTTCATGAAGACGACGCTCAGCAGCAGGCCGGCGCCGCCGACGACCATGAAGATGATGCCGATCACGTCGATGTGCACGCTGCTGCCGAGCACATCCGGATCGATGGCGAATTTGAGAATCGCCCCGATGGTCAGAAAGAAGATGCTGACCCCGATGCCCATCTAGACCTCCGGGACTCGATGATTCGGTTAAGAGCGCCTAGGGGCAGGGTAATACGCGCTCGCGTCCGCTCCCAGCACGGATTCCGTGGCGGGCACGGCGATCCGGCGCGGCGCGTGGCCGCCGCACCGGATCGGGCACCTTCGGAGGAGGGGCCGGCGGAGGTCTAGAAGGCGTCCTCGGGCAGCTCCATCAGGCTCTGGTCGGTGGCGGCGGCGACGCGGCGCTCGGCGGCCAGGCGCGGCAGCACGGTCTGGGCGAAGAAGGCGGCGGCGGCCACCTTGCCGGTGTAGAAGGCGGTGTCCCGCTCCGATCCGTCCAGGGCCTTCAGTGCCACCTCGGCCTGCCGCAGCAGCAGCCAGCCGATCACCAGGTCGCCGAGGGCGAGCAGGAACCGGGTGGTGTTCAGGCCGACCTTGTAGATCTCCGCGGGGGTCTCCAGCGCGGAGATCGCCCAGCCGGCCATGGTGTCGGCCATCGCCTTGACGTCGCCCGCGGCCTCGTCCAGCAGCGCGCGCTCCTGCTTGAGCCTGCCGTTGCCCGCCTCGGAGCCCGCGAACTCCTTGATCTCGCCGAGCAGCGCGCCGAGCGCGGCGCCCTGGTTGCGCAGGACCTTGCGGAAGAACAGGTCCTGGCCCTGGATCGCCGTGGTGCCCTCGTACAGCGAGTCGATCTTGGCGTCCCGGATGTACTGCTCGATCGGGTAGTCCTGCAGGTAGCCCGAGCCGCCGAACGTCTGCAGCGAGCGCGACAGCATCTCGTACGACCGCTCGGACCCGACGCCCTTGACGATCGGCAGCAGCAGGTCGTTCATGGCCTCGGCCGCGGTGTCCCTGGTGCCCGCGGTCTGCGCGATCTGCACCGCGTCCTGGAAGGTGGCGGTGTACAGGACCAGGGCGCGCATGCCCTCGGCGTAGGCCTTCTGCAGCATGAGCTCGCGCCGCACGTCCGGGTGGTGGGCGATGGTGACCCGGGGGGCGCTCTTGTCGGCCATCTGGGCGAGGTCGGCGCCCTGCACCCGCTGCTTGGCGTACGCGAGCGCGTTGAGGTAGCCGGTGGACAGGGTGGCGATGGCCTTGGTGCCGACCATCATCCGGGCGTGCTCGATGATCATGAACATCTGCCGGATGCCGTCGTGCGCGTCGCCCACCAGGGTGCCGACGGCCGGGTGCTTCTCGCCGAAGGTCAGCTCGCAGGTGGTGGAGGCCTTCAGGCCCATCTTGTGCTCGACGTTGGTCACGTAGGCGCCGTTGCGCTCGCCGAGCTCGCCGGTCTCAAGGTTCACGTGGTACTTCGGCACGAGGAACATCGACAGGCCCTTGGTGCCGGGCCCGGCGCCCTCGGGGCGGGCCAGCACCAGGTGGAAGATGTTCTCGGTGAGGTCGTGCTCGGCGCTGGTGATGAAGCGCTTGACGCCCTCGATGTGCCAGGTGCCGTCCGGCTGCGGCAGGGCCCTGGCGCGCCCGGCGCCGACGTCGGACCCGGCGTCCGGCTCGGTCAGCACCATGGTGGCGCCCCACTGCCGCTCGATGGCGAGCTCCGCGAAGCGCTTCTGCTCGGCGGTGCCGACCACGTGCAGCACATGGGAGAAGGCCGGGCCGCCGGAGTACAGCCAGATCGCCGGGTTGGAGCCCAGCACCATCTCGGCGACCGCCCAGATCACGCTGCTCGGCAGGCCGGGACCGCCGAGCTCCTGGGGCAGGTCGACGTTGGCCCAGCCCGTGTCGCGGAGGGTCTCGAACGACCGGCGGAACCTGGGCCCCATCGTCACCGTGCCGGTGGCGGGGTCGAAGACCGGCGGGGTGCGGTCGCCCTCCTCGAACGAATCGGCGAGCACGCCGGTGGCGAGGCGGTTCACCTCGTCCAGGATGCTGCGCACGGTGTCCTCGTCAAGCTCGGCGAAGCGCCCGGTGCCGAGGATGTCCTGGCGGCCGAGCATCTCGAAAAGGTTGAACTCAAGGTCGCGGACATTGCTCTTGTAGTGGCCCACGCGCGTCTCCTCAGCCCTGAATCGTACTGGCGAGTAACCTTACTCCTTTTTGCTACCCGCCAGTAACCCCTAGGCGTGCTGGCGAACGGGAAGCTCACCCTCGCGCACAGGGCCCCGCCCCCGGCGGCGGCCACCGTAGCGGCCTACGGCACGCGCCAGGCCGGCCGTGCCGAGGGCCGCCGACATGCAAGCCACCGGGATCACCGGCAGCACGTACCGATGGTCGAAATCCAGCACGGCCACCGGCGCGACCAGCAGGAACACGGCCGCGGCCCACGGCAGCAGCGCCGCCCGCGACGCGATCGCGCCGAGGCCGCCGAGCAGCAGGACGGCCGCGATCATCGGGCCGCGCAGGTACGCGGGGTACTGGTAGGCGATCAGGAACCCCGCGTACGGCTCGGCCGACCGCAGCCCCCGGACGCTCGCCCCGTAGTCCTTCCGCACCCGGTGCACCAGCGGGTGGTCCCGCAGCGGCCACTCCCCCCGGGCGAACCCGAAGGCGGGGGTGACCCGCTCGGGGTGGCGGACCGGAGTCCACGGGAACGCCAGCGCGGTGTCGCGCGCCACGGCGGCGACGTAGTCGAGCGGCTGGGCGAGGACGGCGCGGATCGCGAACGACCGGGCCAGGTCGTTGTTGGCGTTCCGGCCGCCCGGCATGCGGTTCAGCGAGGCGGCCGGGTCCCACACGTACTCCGACGCCGCGCTCTGGTAGGCCCCGTTCGGGCACAGCGGCGCCTCGGCGGGCGGCGGCTTGATCACCGAGCAGTCGGCGAACGTCATGGTGCGCGCCCAGAGCACCACCCCCTCCCCGCCGGTGAGCATGAACCTCCCGTTGACCGCGGCGTTCCACGACGCGTACGCGACCAACGGGAGGGCCCCCGCGACGGCCAGCGCGGCCAGCCGCCTCGCCCCCATCCGCCGCACGGCGAGGACGAGCAGCACCAGGACCAGCAGCGGCACGGCGACGGTCCGGGTGAGCGCGGCCAGCGCCAGCAGCGCCCCGGCGGCGGCGCACATCCGCGCGGCCGGCCGGGGAGACCACCCGAGGACCACCAGCCCGCCCACGACCAGGAACAGGAACAGCGTGTCGGACAGCACGCCGTGCTCCAGCCGCAGGAACGAGGCGTCGAACAGCCCCGGCACCGTGGCGAGCGACGCCCCCCAGGCGGGCAGCGCGTTGCGGCGCAGCGCCGCGTAGATCATCAGCCCGATGCCGAGCCCCATGAGGTGCTGCGCCCCCACGACCACCGTGACGTCGCGGAACGGGCGCAGCAGCCACAGGAACAGGGGATAGCCGCTCGGGTGGAACCCCAGCGACGGCCGGGGGTGCGCCGCGACGTCCAGGTAGCTGAACGAGTCGTACCAGTACAGCCACGCGGGCCGGTAGCCCAGCATCGTGACGACGCGCAGCGCCGCGGCGAGCAGCAGCACCGTGGCGAACAGACGGTGACGAACAATGACCGAGAGTGACCGTGTCGGGCAAGACGAAAGCCGGGGGAAGTCCATACGCGGGAGGATCCGTTTCTCCGGGCACGCCTGAGGGCGGCGTGTGGTGACTGGCGTCAGGGGGGAGCCCCGGGGCCTCGGCGCGGCCCCGGGGCGGGTGTCAGCGCGGCGGGGCGCTCACCGTGCGGGGGAACAGGTACGCCTCGCCGGGCCGCGCCTCACGGGCCACCCACACCGTCTCGGTGCCCCGGTGCCCGGCGCGGATCCGCAGGCCGATCGGGCAGTCCTCTTCCCGGACGCAGTACGCCGAGGTGACCAGCGGGGCGATGTCGTACCCGTCCGGCACCGTCCACGTGGTCGGCGCGTACCGGTTCGCCGAGAGGCGGCCGCCGTGCACGACGACGATCTGCCCCACCGCGCCGGGCGCGCCGGGCACGACCACCATCGAGATCCGCAGGCCCACCTCGGTCAGCTCCCGCCGGTAGCTCTCCCTGCCGGCGTAGACGTCCCTGACGGCGATGGCGAAGAACACCCCGGCCCGCCGGATCTCCAGCGCGTTGGCCGGTCGCGGCCCGAAGGCGACCTCCGCCGGCAGCGTCCAGGTCAGCAGGACGGCGGCGAGCGCGAGCGGGACGAGCGCCCGGTGGATCTTCCGCAGGCCGGGCACCGGGAACGGCCGGCGCCGGGCGGGCGCCGGATGGGTCGCGGCGATCCCGGCCATCAGCTCCCGCGCGCCCGGCGTCAGGCCGGGGCCGGCGTCCGGGGCGATCGAGGCGACCAGGCGGTCGATGTCGTCGGTCCTCATGGCTGCCCCTTCACGAGCGCGGTGGCCCGAGGGCCGTACCGGGTCAGGTCGAGCTCGGCGGCGTGCAGTTCCCGGGCCAGGCGTTTACGTGCCCGGTGCAGCCTGACGCGCACCGCGCCGCGCGAGCAGCCGAGCACGGTGGCGACCTGCGCGGTGTCCAGGCCCTCCCAGCTCACCAGGGACAGCAGCTCCCGGTCGTCGGCGCCGAGCCGCTGGAACGCCGCGCGGATCGCGCCGGTGTCCTGCTGCGGCATGGCCTCGTCCCAGGCGCCGGCGTCCCAGGCGCCCAGCTCGTCGCGCAGCCGCCCGGCCAGCGCGCTGCGCCGGGACTCGCCCCTGCGCTGGTTGGAGAGCACCTTGCGGGCCACGCCGTACAGCCACAGGCGGGCCTGCTCCCCCTCGGGGACGTCGTCCAGGCGGCGCCAGGCCGTGGTGAACGTCTCGGCGAGCGCGTCGGCGGCGTCGTCGGCCGACTCGGTACGCCGGCGGACGTACCCGAGGAGGTCCGCGTAGTTCGCGGTGTACATCTCCTCGAAGCGCTCTCGGGGGTCGGGTGGTCCCACACCGCTGTCCTTCCGTTCAGGAGCATGTGCGTAAACGGCCGCTCATCTCCATGCATGTCCGGACATCGGGGAGTGTTTCAGTTTTTGTTCGCGGCCAGGTGGCGAACCTGTTTGCCATGGTGACGGTGGCTGCGCTTGGCTGGGCCCATGATTAAGATCCACAACCTGACCGTCGACGCCGCCCGGCCGCACGAGCTGGCCGAATGGTGGCACCAGGCCACCGGGCTGCCGTTCCACGACGAGACCGCCCCCGAGGACGACGAGGTGATGCTCGTCAACCCGGACGGCCCGCCGCACTTGCTGTTCATCAAGGTCCCCGAGGGCAAGGCCGCCAAGAACCGCGTGCACGTGGACTTCCGCCCCGAAACCGGCGGCACCCGCGACGCCGAGGTCGAGCGGCTGCTCAAGCTCGGCGCCACCACCTACGAGGACCTGCGCGAGGACGACGGGAGCGGATGGGTGGTCCTGCTCGACCCCGAGGGCAACGAGTTCTGCGTGTGCCTGGGGGCGGACGAGCGTTGAGCCCGCCCCCGGGACGGGAGCGGGCTCGTTCTGCTCGCCGAGCCTCACCGGCTCATCGGGCGCGGGCGGCCCGCCCCCTGATCGAGAAGGTGACGACCCCGGCGATCAGGTAGACCAGCGCGCCGCCCCACAGGGCCTGCCACGCGGCGCCGAACACCCCCTCGCGGTCGAAGACGAGCTGGACCGGGTACATCAGCACGGCACCCGCGATGCCGGGGTAGAGGGCGAAACGCCAGGGGTGGCGCAGCGACCACACCCGGGCCTGCCGGGTGACGCGGTCGCCCGACTCGGGCTTGCGGACGGCGCCGATGGAGGCGACCAGCGCGAACAGGCTGATGCCGAGACACAGGGCCCAGGTCAGGTCGGGATCCCCCCCGAGGAACCCGAGCCCCGTACTGATCGCCGCGGCGGTCCCACCGGTGATCGCCGCGACCTTCCAGGGCGCGCCACGCAGGGCGGCGCCGGCGAGCGACATCTCGTCGCGTCGAGTCAGTTCTTCCTTCATGGACCCAAGACTGCCCTCTACGGCGCTCCCGGCACATCGGGGACGAACCCTGATTTCGACCCTGGGGCCACGCTCGGTGAGCCCTCAGGGCCGTCGATACCCTTTTGGGCATGTCTGTGAGTTTCCGCGCCGCGCGCCGCGACGACGTACCGCTGATCGTCGCCCTGCTGACCGACGACCCGATCGGGGCCGGGCGTGAAGGAGATCCCTCGGACGAGGCGTACCTGAGGGCCTTCGAGGCGATCGACGCGGACCCGCGGCAGGAGCTGATCGTCGCCGAGTCGGACGGCCGGGTGGTCGCGACCATGCAGATCACCTTCGTCCCCGGGCTGTCCCGCCGGGGCGGCGAGCGCGCGCTGATCGAGGCCGTCCGGGTCGGCGCCGCGATGCGCGGCCAGGGCCTCGGGCGGACGATGATGCGCTGGGCCGTGGACCGGGCGCGCGAGCGGGGCTGCCGCATGGTGCAGCTCACCAGCGACAAGGCCCGCGGCGACGCGCACCGGTTCTACACCTCGCTCGGCTTCGTCGACTCGCACGTGGGGTTCAAGCTGGCGCTGTAGCGCCCTCGTCCTTCGCGGGGTCCGGCAGCGGGGCGATCTCCACCAGGTTGTCGTGGTAGACGGCGCCGCGGCCCATGTCGGCGTCGCGCTCGTCCACCAGCGCGTTGGCGTTCGTCCCGCCGGGGCTCAGCTTGGGCCAGTGGCCCTTGGGGGTCATGACCACCCCCGGGGCCACCCGGTCGCTGATCTCCAGCTCGGCGGCCAGCTCGCCGTTGTCGTTGAACACCCGCACTCTCTGGCCGTCGTGCAGGCCGCGGTCGGCGGCGTCCTTCTCGTTGACCGCGATCTTCGGGCCCCCGGCCCGGCGGGCCAGCTCGGGGTTGTTGCCGAAGATCGTGTTGAGGAACGTGTGCGACGCCGGGGTGATCAGCGCCAGCTTGTACGGCCCGGCGGCCCGCGCGGTGAACGGCTCGACGTACGCCTGGCCGGGGCCGGGGAACTCCAGCCTGCCCGACGCCGTCGGGAAGCCGTCGGTGAACGGGACGAACGGGTCGGGGACGCTGAGCCGCACCCAGCCCTCGGCGCGCAGCCGCTCCACCGTGATCCCGGCGAGCGACGGGTGGCCGCCGGACAGCAGCTGCCGGGCGATCTCCAGGTCGGAGTCGTACAGCGAGGGATCGGTGAGGCCGAGGCGCCGCGCGACCCTGCGGAACGTCTCGGTGGTGGACAGGCACTCCCCGGGCGGCGGCACGGCGGGCTCGTTCCACATCAGGTACATGTGGCCGTACCCGGCGTGCAGGTCGGCGTGCTCGAACTGCATGGTGGCCGGGAGCACGATGTCGGCGTAGTCGACGGTGTCGGTGGGGAACTGCTCCATGACCACGGTGAACAGGTCCTCCCGCAGCAGGCCCCGCCGGACGCGGTTCTGGTCGGAGGTGCTGCCCATGGGGTTGGCGGCGTAGACCCACAGGCACTTGACCGGGTCGGCCGTGTCCTCCAGGCCCTCGGCGAGGCGGGTCATGGTCAGCGAGCGCACCGGGCCGTCCGGCAGCAGGTCGAGCCGGGTGTCGGCCTGGATGGGCACGTGGCCGCTGGTGGAGTACGCGACGCCGCCGCCGGGGTGGCGCCAGTCGCCGGTCACCCCGGGGATGGCGGCGATGGTGCGCAGGGCGGTGCCGCCGCCGCGGTGCCGCTGCAGGCCCATGGTGGCGCGGATGCCGGTCGGGCGGGTGTGCGCGAGGCGGACGCCGAGGGCGCGGATGTCCTTCTCCGGGATGCCGGTGATCTCGGCCGCCACCTTCGGCGGATATTTCCGGATCTCCTGCTCGAAGTCCCCCCAGCCGTGCGTGTGCCGCTCCAGGTACTCCTCGTCCTGCGCCCCCTCGTCCAGCACCACGTGCAGCAGCGCCAGCGCCAGCGCCGCGTCGGTGCCCGGCCGGATCGCCAGGTGCTCGTCGGCCTGGTCCGCGGTCCGCGTCCTGATCGGGTCGATCGCCACCACGTGCGCGCCGTCCGTCCTGGCCCGCTGGATGAACTTCCACAGGTGGTGGCCGCTGGTCAGCGTGTTGGTGCCCCACAGCAGGATCAGCCGGGACTGGGCGAACGTCTCGGGGTCCATGCCGCCCGGGGACCCGTTGGTCAGCCGGAGCCCGGTGTTCCCGGCCCGCGAGCAGATGTTCAGATCGTGGAAGGACGCCCCCAGCGCGTTCCACAGCCGCCGCCCGGCCTGGCCGGTCTCACCCTGGATGTAGCCGAGCGTCCCGGTGCCCTGGTACGGCCAGATGGCCTCGCCGCCGAACTCGCCGGTGATCGCGGTCAGTCGCTCGGCGATCTCGTCCAGCGCCTCGTCCCAGGTGATCCGCTCGAATCGGCCCGCGCCTTTAGGCCCCACCCGGCGCATGGGGTACAGAATGCGGTCGGGGGCCTTGGTGTGCTCGACGTAGCGGTTCACCTTCACGCACAGCGCGCCCCTGGTGTACGGCTGGCCGGGGTTGCCCCGCAGGCCCACGGCCTCTCCGTCTCTGACCGTGACCACCCAGGAGCAGGTGTCGGGGCAGTCCAGGGGACAGGCGCCGAGAACGTTCAACTCACGGGTCATGAATAGACGGTACATAGCTTGCGTACGTGCCCGAGAGGGGGTGTGCTCGTCCCCGTGCCGCTCGTGGGGGGTGTGCTGTGCTTTTCGGCTGGGCCCTTACCGGGGGACGCGCCGTAGAGTGTCAGCGAATGGCCGAGGTGCACCGGTTCAGCCGAAGATCGCGCGCCATGCCGGGGGGCTTCGTAGAGTCAATCATGATTAGGGGTGGGGAAAGACCTTATGACCGGATGTGTTAGGTAGACGCGGGCGGTGACCGAGATCACGGAACGGGACGAGGCCGACAAGACCGCGGGGGCACAGCCCTCCACGGCCGGCTCCGTCGCGCTCACCTCCGGCGCCGGGTCCTCGCCGTCCACCAACGGCACGCCCGCCGACGACGACGCGACCTGCCCGGCGGAGGACACGGACGCACCCGAGAGACCGGCCCCCGCGGACGCGCCCGAACACCCGTCTCCCGCGGACGACCCCCCGCCCTCCGCGGCCCGTTCCGCGCGGCCGTCCCCCACGCAGGAGACCGAGTCGCCCGGCCGGGCGTTCGGCGAGGCGCCCGTGGTGGTGGTCGAGCCGCTGCTGCCCCAGCGCATCCGCCGCTCCTCCGACGCCCTGCGCTTCCTCGCCACCCTCGCGGCGCTCGTCGGCGTCGTCCTGCTGGCCCTGGTCGCCAAGCAGACCCTCAACGGCCTTGAGCGGGACGTCACCGACGGCACCAGCCGCGCACCCGACCTGCTGATCGGCGTGGCCGGCTTCCTGGCCGGCGCCGCGGTGCTCATCGTGCCCGCCGCGTTCGCCGTGGAGCGCGTCTTCCACCGCGACGGCGTGCGGGTCGCCGAGGGCCTGATCGCCGCGATCATCGGCATGCTCGGCTCGTTCGTGCTCGGCGAGTGGCTCGCCGTCGCCGGGCCCGAGGACCTGCGCATCCTGCTCACCGGCGACCGCACCGGGGTCGAGCCGATCAACACCCTGCTCACCTCGGTCGTGGCCTACGTCACAGCGGTGCGCCTCGCCCGGCGCCCCACCTGGCGCGGGCTGATGTGGATGGCCATCGCGCTGGACGTCTTCGCGCTGTTCACCGGCGCCGAGGCCACCGTGCTCGGCGTCTTCGTCACCTACCTCGTCGGCCTCGCCGTCGGGTACGCCACCCTGTACGTCGTCGGCAGCCCCAACCCCCGCCCGCCCGGCGGCACCGTCGTCACCGCGCTGCGCCGCCTCGGCTTCGTCCCCGTCAAGGCCCACCGCATCGCCGACGACGCCCAGGGCAGCCGCCGGTACGCCGTCGTGATGACCGACGACCGCCGCCTCGACGTCACGGTGCTCGACCGGGACCGCCAGGTCTCCGGGGTGATCTACCGGCTCTGGCGGCGTATCCGGCTCAACTCCGAGACCCGGCGCCGGGCCATCCGCTCCCTGCGCGCCGAGCTGGAACGCGAGGCGCTGATGGCGTACGCCGCCCAGGCGGCGGGCGTGCGCACCCCGAGGCTGGTCGGCACCACCGAGATCGGCACCGAGGCGGCGCTGCTGGTGTACGAGCACCTCGGCACCCGCGAACTCGGCGACGTGCCGGACGACCAGCTCACCGACGAGCTCCTCGTCAAGATCTGGAAGCAGGTCGAGCTGCTCCAGGCCCACCGGCTGGCGCACCGCAGGCTCACCGGCGACAGCATCCACCTCGACGCGGACGGCGAGGTCGTCCTGATGGACGCCCGCAGCGGCGAGATCGCCGCCGGCGACCTGCTCCTGCGCCTGGACGTCGCCCAGCTGCTCACCTACCTCGCCCTGCGGGTCGGGCCCGAGCGGTCGGTCGCCTGCGCGGCCCAGGTGATCCCCAAGCAGGCCCTCGCCGGCGCGCTCCCGCTGATGCAGCGCATCGCCCTCACCCGGGGCACCCGCGCCGAGGTCGGCCGGGACAAGGAACTGCTGCCCGAGCTGCGCGAGCACATCCTCTCCCTCACCACACAGGTGCAGGTCGAAGAGGTACGGCTGGAACGGTTCCAGCCGCGCATGCTCGTCACGATCATCGCCAGCGCGCTCGCCGCGTACTTCCTGCTGTCCCAGCTCAGCCGGGTCAACCTCGTCGAGGTCGTGGCCACGGCCAAGTGGGGCTGGGGCGGGGTCGCGCTCGGCGCCGCCGGGCTCAGCTACGTCGCCGCCGCGCTCATGCTGCGCGGCTTCGTGCCGGAGAAGCTGCCCCTCGGCCGCACCGTCCTCGCGCAGTTCGCCGGGTCGTTCGTCAAGCTGGTCGCGCCCGCGGCGGTCAGCGGCGTCGCCATCAACTCCCGCTACCTGCAAAAACGCGGCATCGCCCCCGGTCTGGCCGTCGCCAGCGTGGGCGCCTCGCAGCTGGTCGGGCTCGGCTGCCACATCCTGCTCCTGCTGCTGTTCGGCTACGTCACCGGCAGCAAGGCCGCGCCGTCGCTGAGCCCGTCCCGCGGGCTGGTCATCGTGCTGCTGTCCGCGGCCGTGCTCGTCCTGCTCGTGCTCGCCGTGCCGCAACTGCGGCGCATGCTGACCAGCCGCATCCGCCCGCTGTTCTCCGGCGTGATGCCGCGGCTGCTCGACGTGCTCCAGTCGCCCCGCAAGATCATCGAAGGGCTCAGCGGCACGCTGCTGCTCACCCTGGCCTTCGTGGTGTGCCTGGACGCCTGCGTGCGCGCCTTCGGCGGATCGCTCGGCTTCACCGCCGTGGCCATCGTGTTCCTCGCCGGGAACGCCATCGGCTCGGCCGCTCCCACCCCCGGCGGGCTGGGCGCGGTGGAGGCGTCCCTGTCGCTCGGCCTCACCCTGTCCGGGCTTCCGGGCACCGTCGCGACCTCGGCGGTACTGCTGTTCCGGCTGCTGACCTTCTGGCTGCCGGTGCTGCCCGGGTGGGCCTCGTTCGCCTGGTTGCAGCGGCACGAGGCCCTGTAGGCGCTACACCAGCGGAGCACCCGGCTGGGCGATCTCCTTGTCGATGGCGGCGAGCTCGTCGGCCGAGAACTCCAGGTTGTCGACCGCGGCGACGTTGTCCTCGAGCTGCTTGACGCCGCTCGCGCCGATCAGCACCGAGGTCACCCGCTTGTCGCGCAGCGCCCACGCCAGCGCCATCTGCGCCAGCGTCTGGCCGCGGCCCGCCGCGATCTCGTTCAGCGTGCGGACCCGGCGCAGCACGTCGTCGGTGAGATGCGCCGGACGCAGGAACTTCTCCTTGGCCGCCCGCGAGTCCTCCGGGACGCCGTGCAGGTACCGGTCGGTCAGGATGCCCTGCGCCAGCGGCGAGAACGGGATGCAGCCCGCGCCCTCCTCCTCCAGCACGTCCAGCAGGCCGTCCTCGATCCAGCGGTCGAACATCGAGTAGCGCGGCTGGTGGATGAGCAGCGGGGTGCCCATCTCGCGCAGCAGGCGGGCCGCCTCCCTGGTCTGCTCCGGGCTGTAGTTGGAGATGCCCGCGTACAGCGCGCGGCCCGAGCGCACGGCCGTGTCCAGCGCGCCCATCGTCTCCTCCAGCGGAGTCTCAGGGTCCGGGCGGTGGCTGTAGAAGATGTCCACGTAGTCCAGGCCCATCCTGGCCAGGGACTGGTCCAGGCTGGACAGCACGTACTTGCGCGAGCCCCACTCGCCGTACGGGCCGGGCCACATGTCGTACCCGGCCTTGCTGGAGATGATCAGCTCGTCGCGGTACGGGCGGAAGTCCTGCGCGAAGAGCGTGCCGAAGTTCCGCTCGGCCGAGCCGGGCGGCGGGCCGTAGTTGTTGGCGAGGTCGAAGTGGGTCACCCCGAGGTCGAACGCCCGGCGCAGCGTGGCCCGCTGCGTCTCCATCGGCTTGTCGTCCCCGAAGTTGTGCCAGAGCCCGAGGGACACCGCCGGCAGCTTCAGCCCGCTCCGGCCGGACCGGTTGTAGGGCTGCCTGTCGTAGCGTTCGTCCGCCGCCGAGTACGTCACTAGCTCTCTCCTGTGCCTTGCGATTTTCCCGCCGCCGTCGCGGCGCGATCGAGTATCCACGACAGGGTGAACGCCTCCTCACGCCAGGCGTCGTACCTGCCGCTGCGGCCGCCGTGGCCCGCGCCCATCTCGATCTTCAGCAGGAACGGGCCGCCCCGGGAGGTGTCCCGCAGCCGGGCGATCCACTTGACGGGCTCGTGGTAGAGCACGCGGGTGTCGTTCAGGCTGGTGATGGCGAGGATGGGCGGATACACCCGGTCGTCGACGTTCTCGTAGGGCGTGTACGACTTCATGTACGCGTAGACGTCGGCGTTGTGCAGGGGGTCGCCCCACTCGTCCCACTCGATCACCGTGAGGGGGAGCGAGGGATCGAGGATGGTGTTCAGCGCGTCCACGAACGGCACCTCGGCCACCACTCCGGCGAACGCGTCGGGGGCGAGGTTGGCCACCGCGCCCACCAGCAGCCCGCCCGCCGAGCCGCCCCGCGCCACGATGCCGCCGGACCAGCCGGACTCGCGCAGGTGCCTCGCGACCGCCACGAAGTCGGTGAATGTGTTCTTCTTGCGCAGCAACTTGCCGTCCTCGTACCACCCGCGGCCCATCTCGCCGCCGCCGCGCACGTGGGCCACCGCGAAGACGAAGCCGCGGTCCAGCAGGCTGAGCCGCGCCACCGAGAACGCGGGGTCGATCGAGGTCTCGTAGCTGCCGTAGCCGTACAGCACGGTCGGCGCCGGGCTCTGCGTGCCCTTCCTGCGCACGATCGAGACGGGCACGCGGGTGCCGTCGCCGGCGACGGCCCACTCGCGGAACTGCTCGTAGTCCTCGGGGTCGTAGCCGCCGAGCACGGCGCGGCGCTTCAGCAGGATCAGCTTGTGCGTTGTGAGGTCGTAGTCGTACACCGAGGGCGGCGTCACCATCGAGGCGTACGCCAGCCGCAGCCTGCCGGTCTGGAACTCCGGGTTCCCCGCGGGCTGGGCGCTGTGGATCACCTCGGGGAACTCGATCTCGTACGGCTCGCCCTCCCCCGGCAGCACCCGGATGCCGGTGAGGCCGTCCCTGCGGAAGTACACGGCGGCGTGGCCGGCGAACGCCTGCACGTCGAGGAGCCTCGTGTCCTCGCGGTGCTCGATGAGGGGCGTCCAGGCGGCGGGGTCGTCGATGGGGGCGGTGGCCAGCGCGAAGTTGCGGGCACCCTCGTTGTGCAGGACGAAGAAGTGGTCGCCGGCGTGGTCGAGGGCGTACTCGACGCCGACGGCGCGGGGGCGCACGACCGAGAACTCGCCGGTGGGGAACTCCGCGTCCAGGATGCGGACCTCACTGGTGATCTTGCTGCCCGCGCTGAGCACCAGGTAGCGCTCGCTGCGGGTCAGGCCGATGCCGACCCAGAAGCGCTCGTCGGACTCCTCGTAGACCAGCACGTCCTCGCTCGTCGGTGTGCCGATGATGTGGCGGTGCACGCGGTACGGGCGCCAGGCCTCGTCGGTGGTGGAGTAGAAGAAGGCCGAGCCGTCCGCGGACCAGGCGCCGCCGTAGAAGACGTCCGGGATCTCGTCGGCGAGCATCTCGCCGGAGTCCAGGTCCCGGAACCTCAGGGTGAAGCGCTCGTTCCCGCTGAAGTCTGTGGAGTAGGCGAGGAGCCTGCCGTCCGCGGTGATGCTGCTGGTGCCGACCGCGAAGAACGGGCTGTCCCCCGCGAGCTCGTTGCCGTCCAGCAGCACCTGCTCGCCGTCCATCGGCTTGCCGGCGACCAGCTCGGGTGGGGTCTCGGTGAGCGCGGGCAGCCGGCACTGGATGCCGTACTGCTTGCCCTCCTCGGTGCGCGAGTAGTACCACCAGCCGCCCTTGCGGGTGGGGACCGACAGGTCGGTCTCCTGGGTGCGCGCCTTGATCTCCTGGAAGATGTCCTCCTGGAGGTCCGCCAGGTGGGCGGTGCGCGCATCCGTGTAGGCGTTCTCCGCCTCCAGGTAGGCGATGGTGTCCGGATCGTCCTTGTCGGTCAGCCAGGAGTACTCGTCGAGCACGGTGTCGCCGTGGTGCGTGCGCTCGGCCGGAACCTTCTTCGCCACCGGAGGTATGTCGCTGCTCACCTGGCCGAGTCTATGGCCCGGCGGGGGAGCTGATCAGTACGGTCATGGCGAAGTGTGCGTCGCCGCGCCGGAAGGCTGCTAATCTTGACCTGTCGGCATCGCCCGGCGCCACCCCACTCCAATCGCTTCGGCGGTCCGGCGTGAGCGCGCTCGGGGACACGACGAACCCCGTAAAAGATCTACCTAGATAACTTGCTCTCCAAGCAAGACTCGGGTAAGTTTGCAGGGTTGCTCTACTTCAGGGCGACCCACATGCTAGCGGGGTCGCCGGAGTGGAAGTCAAGTGTGGGCCCAGTGCCCGATTTGCTTCACATCCGGC
>NZ_JBHSRF010000083.1:0-40378 GCF_042658925.1 Sphaerisporangium aureirubrum | reverse complement strand
CGGCGGGGGGCGCAGCTGCCTCGGACTATTAGTTCTGTGGGGAGGGTTACGGTGCGGGAGCGGCGGGTTTCTCGGAGGACCAGTTCGGCGGCGCGGTAGCCCATGTCTTGGGCGGGCTGGGAGATCACGGTCAGTGGGGGGGAGCACAGTTCGGCCCAGGGGACGTCGTCGAACATGATCAAGGAGAGGTCGCGAGGGACGCGGAGGTCCAGTTCGCGGGCGGCCAGGAGGGCCACCTCGCCGAGCATGTTGCCGCCGGCGAGGACGGCGGTGAGGTCGGGGCGGTGCTGGAACAGGCCGGAGGCGGTGGCGTAGGCGGAGTCGCGGGTGGAGTGGGCCCGGGCGATGAGTTCCTCGTCGACCGACATGCCGAGGGAGGCCAGGGCCTCGCGGTAGGCGCGGACGCGCTGGGACTGGCCGTGCCGGGCGAGGAAGGCGATGCGGCGGTGGCCGAGCCCGATGAGGTACTCGACGGCGACCCGCACCCCCGAGCGGTCGTCGGTGACCACGGTGGGCACGTCGTCCCGGCCCTGGACGCGCCGTTCGGCGAAGACGACGCCGAGGCCGGCGCGGAACGCGGGGCCCCACATCTCGCCGTCACCGCACGGGACCGCGATCACCCGGTCCACGCTCTGCTCGATCAGCGAGCCGATCAGCTCGGTCTCGCGCTCGGGGTCGTCCCCGGTGGTCCCGATCATCACGGGCTCGCCCGCCGACTGGGCGCACGCGAGCACGCCGTCGGCGAGACGGCTGTAGAAGGCGTCGGTGATGTCGGGCAGCAGCAGCCCGATGCCGCCGGTGCGGCGGCGGCGCAGATTGCGTCCGAGGGCGCTCGGCCGGTAGTCCAGCCGCGCGGCGGCGGCCAGTACGCGTTCCCGGGTGGCGGCGCTGGCGGACCCGGTGCCGGACAGCACCCGGGAGGCGGTGGCGAGGCCGACTTCCGCCGCCTCGGCCACATCCTTGATCGTCGTTCGCCGCTGCCCCATGGGAGTCATGGAAACGATTCCATCATGTTTTCCATCGCGGGGCCAGCGTGGGAGGGTCGTCTGACCAGTGTGAGGAGCCACTATTTGGCAGGGGCTTGACAGGGATGTCCGGTTCCGGTGAGATTCATGAAAACGTATCCATATCCGGCGTCGAACCGGACGCACGAAGGACTGTCATGGCATCTATCGTTCTCCGCAACGTTGACAAGATCTATGCGGGCGGCGTGAAAGCCGTGAACGGCCTGAACCTGGATATCCAGGACGGCGAGTTCATGGTCCTGGTCGGCCCCTCCGGCTGCGGCAAGTCGACCGCGTTGCGCATGATCGCCGGCCTGGAGGACATCAGCGGCGGCGAGATCTCCATCGGGGAGCGCGTGGTCAACCACCTGCCGCCGAAGGACCGCGACATCGCGATGGTCTTCCAGAACTACGCGCTGTACCCCCACATGACGGTGGAGGAGAACCTCGCGTTCGGCCTCAAGCTTCGCAAGATGCCCAAGGCGGAAATCGCCAAGCGGGTACAGGAAGCCGCCAAGATGCTGGGCCTCGACCAGTACCTCAAGCGCAAGCCCGCCGCCCTGTCCGGTGGCCAGCGCCAGCGTGTCGCCATGGGCCGCGCGATCGTCCGTGAGCCGCAGGCGTTCCTGATGGACGAGCCGCTGTCCAACCTCGACGCCAAGCTGCGTGTGTCGATGCGCGCCTCGCTGAACCAGATGCACGAGCGTCTCGGTGTCACCACCGTCTACGTCACGCACGACCAGGTCGAGGCCATGACGCTCGGTGACCGGGTCTGCGTGCTGCGCGACGGCATCCTGCAGCAGGTCGACACGCCGCAGAACCTCTTCGAGGCCCCGGTGAACCTCTTCGTCGCCGGCTTCATGGGCTCGCCGTCCATGAACCTCGTCAACGCGGAGCTGGTCCGCTCCGACGCCGGCGCGGCCGTGGCCTTCGCCGACTACAACCTGCCGGTGCCGGAGTCGACGTTCACCGAGAAGCCCGGCCTGGACCAGTACTTCGGCAAGAAGGTCATCCTCGGCATCCGGCCCTCGGACTTCGAGGACGCCTCGTCGGCCAACGGCCACTCCGCCGGCTGGGCCCGCATCCCGGCCCGCTCGGAGGTCACCGAGGAGCTGGGCAGCGAGATCAACGTCCTGTTCCTCATCGACGCCCCGCCGGTCGAGCACCGCGACACCGTGGCGGCGGCCGACACCGAGGACGAGGAGGCCGCGCTGCCGCTGGTGGGCGACAAGTCGCTGTGGACCGCCCGCGTCAACGCCCGCAGCCACGTGCGTCCCGGCCAGAACATCGAGCTGGTCGTGGACACCCACAACTTCCACTTCTTCGACACCGACTCCGGTCTGTCCATCGGCCACCCCGCGAACGTGGCGCGCTGATCCCGCGCCGCCTCGCGAGGGGCGGCACAGCCGCGAACGCACCTTCCCCACCGAGAAGCCCCCGCCGCGTACCCCTCCCGCGGCGGGGGCTTCTCTTCGTTCCAGTTCGGGCGAAAGCAAGCGATCTTTCAGCAAAGGCCGTGCGCTGTGACGGCTGTCCTCCCTGCTCGGCGACTACAAAAGGTTGCGTCGACTTCGATTTCCGGGCGAGGTTCTCAACGGCTCGGATCGTCGCCCATCGGGGAGTACTGAATGGCTGGCAAATATTACGCGGTACCTGTTCTGCTGACCGTGACCGTCGCGGGGGCCATGACCACGTGCGCGGCGGCGGCGTACGCCGGAGCCGGGCCCCTGCCGCAGGCGGCGCATGCCCCGGCATGGCACGCGCAGCCCGACACGCAGCCGCCCACCGCGCCCACCAACCTCACCCTCACCGAGTCGCCCCCGGACTTGATCACGCTGACCTGGGGGGCGGCCACGGACCTGCCCGCCTACCCGCCGGGTCCGGGTGTGGTGGCCTACGAGATCTACGCGGCCACGTCGCCGTTCCAGCTGATCGCGGTGGTCCCGGCGGGGACGCTGACCTGGACCGACCGCCGCGGGGCCGAGATCACGATCTCATACCACGTCAAGGCCAGGGACGCCGCGGGCAACGTCTCGGCGCCGAGCAACATCATGACCCGTCACGGGAAGAAGGTCCCGACGGCCACGCCGACGCCGACCGTCGAGGAGCACGAAGAGATCCGGCCGGTGCTCGACAAGGACGTGCGGTCCGAGCGCGGCGGCGGGCACCACGCGAACGACGACGACCAGGTCATCAAGGCCGACAGGTTCCTCGTCCAGGAGGAGTCCGACGACGGCCACGGCCACCACCACGGCGACGGCTACCACGACTTCTACGGCGGCGGCGGCCACGGTGACGATGACTCCGGCGCCTACGCCGAGGACGACGACCGGGGCGGCCACGAGGGCCGCGGGCACGGCGAAGGCCGTCCCGAGGAGTCCCACATGGGCAAGGCGAACGCGCTGCCGTTCACCGGAGCTCCCGTCGCGGCCCTGGCCGGGGTGGGCGGCGTCCTGCTGGTGGCTGGCGCTGCCGGTGCCGCCATCTCGATCCGCCGTCGCCGGTCGGCGGAAGCCCGCTAGCGTCCCGCGGTCGTGCCACGGAGCCGGCGTCGCCGCCGGACCGTACGGGCCGGCCTGCTCGTCCTCGCCGTAGCTGTTGTGGCGGGGGCGGGCTGGCCGGTCCGTCTCGGGCTGGGCGCGCGCGATCACCTGGAGGCGGCCCGCACGTCGCTGGTGCATCTGCGCGCCGTGATCAGCGCGCGGGACGCCGGCCGGGCCTCGGTGGCGCTGGACGACGCCCGCCGCCACGCGGCCGAGGCGCGTCGCCTCACCGGCGGCTGGGACTGGGCCCTGCTCACCCACCTCCCGGTGGTGGGGGACGGCGCGGCCACCGTACGGGGGCTGGCCGCGGCCACCGCGGAGGCCACCGACGTGATGACCGCCGTGCTGCGGGCCGGGACGCCGCTCACCGCCGCGGAACCGGGTTCCGCGGCGGGCACCGAGCGCATGCTCGCCGACATCCGCGCCACCTCACCGGTCCTGGACCAGGCCGTCATCCGGCTCGGCCGGGCGCACGCGCTGTTGGCCGCGACCCCGGCGCGCACCGGATCGGGGCGGCTGGACCAGGCCAGGGCCACGGCGCTGGCCGAGGTCGGGCGGCTGCGCGGCCTGGTGGGCGGCGCGGCCACCGCGGCGGCCCTGCTGCCGCCGATGCTCGGCCTGGACGGCACCCGCCGTTACTTCCTCGGCTTCCAGACCAACGCCGAGGCGCGCGGCACCGGCGGGCTGGTCGGCGCGTTCGGCATCCTCAAGGCCGGTCGCGGCAAGATGAGCATCGAACGCCTCAGCGCGAACAACGGCCTGGTCGGCACGGACGCCCCGGTCGCCGACCACGGGCCCGAGTTCCGCGCCAGGTACGGCCTCGGCGCGGTGCGGCTGCTGTCGGTCTCCAACCTCTCCCCGCACTTCCCCTACGCCGCCGCGACCTGGACCGCGATGTGGGAGCGCCAGACCGGCAGGCGGCTGGACGGCGCCGTCGCGATCGACCCGGTCGCGCTGTCGTACCTGCTCGGACTGATCGGCCCGGTGAAGCTGCCCGGCGGCGAGAAGGTCGGCGCCGAGAGCGTCGTCGAGCTCACCGAGCGCACCGCGTACGAGCGCTATCCCGATCCCGTGGCCCGCAAGCGCTTCCTGCTCGGCATCGCCGAGGCGGTCCGCGCGGCCCTGCCGAAGACCTTCTTCGATCCCGCCCGGCTGCTGCCGGTGGCCAAGCCCATGGTCGAGGAGCGGCGCGTCCAGATCTGGAGCCGCAGGAGCGAGGAGCAGCGCCGCCTGGCGGCCACCCCGCTCGGCGGCGTGCTGCCGCGCGACCCCGGCCCGTTCGCCGCGCTGGTGGTCAACAACTCGGGCGGCAACAAGCTGGACTACTACCTGGATCGTTCGCTCGACTACGAGCTCGGCCCCTGCCGGGACGGGTGGCGCGACTCGACCGTGCGCGTCCGCCTGACCAACGACGTGCCGGGGGACCGGTTGCCCTCCTACGTCACCGGCGGCCCGTCCGAACAGGAGACGGGCCGTGCGGGGCACCGCCTGTGGGTGTCGTTGTACGCCGGGGTCGGCGCGCGGCTGAAGGCGGTGCGGATGGACGGCGCGCGTGCCGCGGTCCTGCGCGAGACCGAGCGCTCGCACCCGGTGTACTCGATCGTGCTGGAGTTCCGCCCGCGGCAGTCCAGGACCCTGGAGTTCGACTTCGCCGAGCCCGCCGCCGGCGCCGCGCCCCGCGTGCCGGTCCAGCCGCTGGCCCGTCCCCAGCACACCCGCGTCGCCGACGACCGCGCGGGCTGCGGGCGCTGAGCACGGCGTCGATACGTACCTGGACAGGTATCACAAAGAGTGCGCGTCGCCGGCCGTACGCGGTGATCGTGCGTTCTACCCTTGCCGACATGAGGGGTTGTCCGGAGACCGCCGAGGATCTGAGGTTCCGGGTGCTGTTCGTGTGCACCGGCAACATCTGCAGGTCGCCGATGGCCGAGCGGCTGCTGCTCGCCGCGATGACGCCGGGGGCGGCGGTCGTGGCCGCGAGCGCGGGCATCCACGCCGAGCCGGGGACCCCGATGGCCGGTGAGGCGCTGCGCGTGCTCGGCAGGGCCGGGGCCGTCACCACCGGTTTCGCGGCGCGGCGGCTCGACGCGGAAATGATCGTCGAGGCCGATCTGGTGCTGACGGCCGAGCGCGCCCACCGGGCATGGGTGGTGTCCAGGGTTCCGCGGGCCGCGAGCCGCACGTTCACCATCGTGGAGTTCGGTGCGCTGGTGACGGCCGTGCCGCGCGGCGCGCTGGACGGGTACGGCGACGCGGTGTGCCGCGCGCGGGGACTCACCGGTGCGGCGCACGAGCTGCGCGGGCTGGTCCACGTGGACCAGCCCGACCTCCGCGACCCCTACGGGCGCTCGGCCCGCGCCTACCGGGCCACCGCCCGGCGCGTCCAGGACGCGCTGGCGGCCCCCATCGAGGTGCTGACCGCGCCGGTCAGACACCCACCAGTGGTGCCCGCTGGCTCTTGACGTCCGCCTCGTACCCGGTGTCGTCGCCGTACCCGTAGACCTTCGCGGACTTCGGCGGCACGAAGTTCAGCACCGTGCCGACGATGTGCGCGTTGACCGACGCCAGCAGCTCGCCGGCCCGCACGATGTTCTCCCTGCGGGTCTTGCCGAACCGCGTGACGAACAACACGTCGTCGCAGCACGCCGCCAGCGCGGCGGCGTCGGTGACCGGCAGCAGCGGCGAGGTGTCGATGATCACCAGGTCGTACTGCCCGGTGAGCCGCTTGACCAGCGCCCGCATCGCCTGCGAGGCGAGCAGTTCGCTGGGGTTGACCGGGATCTGCCCGCTCGGCAGCACCGCGAGGCGGTGCTCGCTCCAGGTCTGGGTGACGTCCGCGAGCTCCGCGTCCCCGATGAGCACGTCGGTGAGCCCGGCCGCGCCCTCGATGCCGAGGTAGGAGGCCACCCGGGGGCGGCGCAGGTCGGCGTCCACCAGGATGACCCGCCACTTGGCCTGCTTGAACGCGATGGCCAGGTTGGCGGCGACCGACGTCTTGCCCTCCTCGGGCAGGCAGCTGGTGACGACCAGGGACTTCGGCTTGCGGTCCACGTCGATGAACTGCAGATTGGTGCGCAGCACGCGGAACGCCTCGGCGCGTGAGGACCGGCTGCCGTACTGCAGGATCAGTGGCTGGCGCCTGGCGTTCTTCTCGTACCCGATGACGCCGAGCGCGGGGCACCCGGCCAGTTCCTGCAGTGTCTCCGTGGTCTTGACCGTCGTGTCCAGCAGGTCGCGCGCCACCAGCCAGATGCCGGTCAGCAGCAGGGCGATCAGGATGGCGACCGCGGTGTTCAGCATCGGCCGCGGCGTCACGGGGGATTCCGGCACCGGCGCCTGGTCCACGACGGTGACCTTGACGGTCGCCGGGCCTCCCTCGGCGGGCCGCTCGATCTCGGCGATCAGCGAGGTGAACTTGGCGGCCAGGGCGTTGGCCAGCCGCGCCGCCCGCACCGGGTCCCGGTCGGCGACGGTGGCGCGCAGGATCACCGTGTCGGGCACCGACTCGGCGCTGACGCTCGACTCCAGGCGCCGCAGCTCGTCGTCGTCCCGGGTGATGAGCCGGAGCACCCGGTGGCTGGTCAGCAGGCTGGCGTACGACTTCACCCGCTGCTGGGACAGCAGCACCGCCTGGTACGCGGTCGTGGGGCTCGCCTCCTTGTCGTGCGCGGACACCAGCATGGAGACGGTGGCCGCGTAGGTGGGTGGCGTGGAGGCCGTCACGGCGAGCGAGGCGCCCACCGCGAGCACCAGCATGATCGGGAAGATCTTCCAGTTCTTCCGCGCGAGTCTGACGTAGTAGAGAAGGTCCACCGGATCACGGCCGCCTTTCGTGGATTCTCGCGGGGCCGGCGGGCCGGCCCTGCGGATGGACGTGCATTTTCTGGATGAGGCCGGCGACGGCCGACGCCGTGATCGCCACGATGATCGCCGCGGCGATCGGGGAGATGACGCGCAGCGTCACCAGCAGGCCGATCACCCCGGTGAGGGCCGCGCACGCGGCCAGCGTCAGGGCGGTCGCGCGCGTGCTCAGGCCGAGCCGCCGCAGCCGGTGCGACAGGTGGTCGCGTCCGCCGCTCAGCACCGGCCGCCCGGCCCGGCGGCGTGCCACGACGACGACCCCGGTGTCGACGGTGGCGACGAACGCCGGCAGCAGCAGCCCGGCCGCCGTCAGGGCGGGGCCGTCGCCGGGGATGAGCAGGACGGCGCAGCAGGCCAGCGTGAACCCGACGAACAGCGACCCGGCGTCGCCCATGAAGATCTTCGCCGGTGCCCAGTTGTGCGGCAGGAACCCGAGGCACGCGCAGGCCAGCGTGGTGAGCAGCAGTCCGGCGGCCGGATGGCCCGACAGGAACGCCGTCACCGAGAGCAGCCCGGCGGTGACCACGGCGACCGACGCCAGGGCGCCGTCCATGTTGTCGAGCAGGTTGAAGGAGTTGGTGATGACGACGATCCACGCCACCGTCAGCGGCCCGTCCAGCCAGCCGCCGGTCAGCGGCACGCAGACGCCGCACAGCACGACCGCGGTCGCCGCCGGGGTCTCGACGGCGAGACGGCTGAGCGGTGACAGGGACCTGATGTCGTCGACCAGGCCGAGCAGGCCCACCGCCATGGCCGCCACGACGATGGCCGCGATCCGCCGGTCGCCCGGGAAGGGCGGCTCGCCGGACAGCGCGCCGGACAGCGCGACGGCCGGGAGGAGCGTGCCGAGCGCGATCGCGACGCCGCCCAGGTAGGGCGTCGGGCGGGCGTGGGACTTGTAGCCCGTCGGCCGGTCGACCAGGTCGAGGCGCAGCGCGAGCAGTCCCAGCCCCCGGGTGGCGATCGCGGTCATCAGCCAGCCCGCCGCCCCGGCGGCCAGGACGGCAGGGCCGTTCATCGCCGCGCCGCCATCAGGTCGGAGCGGGCCTCGGCGATCGTCTCGGCCAGGATGTCGTCCAGCGTGCGCCGTGGCCGCCAGCCGGTCAGCGCGCGCAGCTTGGTGGTGTCGGGCACCCGGCGGGCCATGTCCTCGAACCCCTCCTCGTACGCCTCGGCGTACGGGATGAGCTCGATGCCCGAGGTGGAGCCGCTCACGTCGATGATCAGCTTGGCGAGCTCCAGGATGCTCACCTCGCGGCCGACGCCCACGTTGAACGTGCCGCCCACCGCGCCGTCGTGGTCCAGCAGCAGGAGCAGCGCGCCGATGACGTCGCTGACGTGCGCGAAGCACCGCGTCTGGTCGCCGTCGCCGAAGACCGTGAGAGGCACGCCGGCCACGGCCTGCCGGACCAGGCGCGGGATCACCATCCCGTACGCCGGGCTCTGCCGCGGGCCCACCGTGTTGAACAGCCGCACGACGATGGTCGGCAGGCCGCGTTCCTTGTGGTAGGCGTTGGCGAGGATCTCGTCGACGGCCTTGGCGGTGCTGTACGCCCACCGCACCACCGCGGGGCTGCCGAGGATCCGGTCGGAGGTCTCCGACAGCGGCCCGCCGGAGTTCTTGCCGTAGATCTCGCTGGTGCTGGTGATGAGGATCTTGCGGCGGTAGCGGTGCGCGGCCTCGATGACGATCTCCGAGCCGCGGATGTTGGTGGTGAGCGAGCGGAGCGGCTGTTGCACGATCAGCTTGACGCCCACCGCGGCGGCCAGGTGCACCACCACGTCGCACTGGTGGACCAGCTCGTCCACCATCAGCTCGTCCAGGACCGATCCCTGCACGAACCGCAGCCGGGGATGGTCCGCGACGTGGTCGAGGTTGGCGGTGCGGCCGGTCGAAAGGTTGTCCAGTATCACCACGGAGTCGCCGCGGGCGAGCAGGGCGTCGGTCAGATGGGACCCGATGAACCCGCTCCCTCCCGTGATCAGATATCGGCGCCCGGCTTCATGGGTCACGGATCTCTCCTCGCAGATTGGGCATGGCTGTGTGCGGACGGTGTGCGGCCCTCGGGGGCCCGCGGGGGTCAGCCAGGGGCGCCGAGCGGGGCCGTGGCGAACCATTCCGCCGTGGCGCGCAGTCCCTCCTCCAGGACGACCGGCCGCACGCCGGGGAACAGGCCGAGCAGCAGCCGTGGAGAGGCCCGCGACTCGCGGATGTCGCCGACGCGCGGCGGCAGGAACTCGGCGCGCACCGGGCGGCCGAGGACCCGGCCGAGCAGGTCGGCCAGCTCCAGCAACGACACCCGCGTGCCGAACGCCAGGTTGACCGGCCCGGGGCAGGTGACCCGCCGGGTCACCGCGTCGCACAGCACCCGCGCGACCGAGCCGACGTAGGTGAAGTCCCTGGCCTGGCGGCCGTCGCCGTGGATCGGCAGCGTCTCGCCGGCCGCGGCCCTGGTGAGGAACACCGGGACGACGGCCGCGTAGGCGTGCCCGGCCGCCTGCAGCGGGCCGTACACGTTGAAGAAGCGGAAGGTCAGCACGGGCAGCCCGTAGCTGCTGGCGTACGCCAGCGCGTACGCCTCCATGGCGAGCTTGCTGGCGCCGTAGGGGCTGAGCGGCCGGACCGGAAGGTCCTCGCTCTTGTACGGCACGGCGCAGTCGCCGTACACCGAGGACGACGAGGCGCAGATCACGTGCGGGCGGGTCCGGGCCGACCGGCACGCCTCCAGGACGTTGAGCGTCCCGGTCGCGTTGACCGTGTGGGAGGCGATGGGGTCGCGCACCGAGCGGGGCACCGAGGGCCGGGCCGCCAGGTGGACCACGGCGCCGGCGCGCGAGACCAGGCGCCCGACCAGGTCGCGGTCGAGGATGCTGCCCTCCACCAGGTCCACCGGGACGCCGTCCAGGTTGTCCGCGGACCCGGTGCTCAGGTCGTCCAGCGCGGTGACGTGCTCGATCCCCGGCAGGGCCGCGAGGGCCCTGCACAGGTTGGCGCCGATGAACCCGGCGCCGCCGGTCACGAGGACCCTCATCGGGCCGCACCGCCCGCCGGGGCGCCGCCGGCGGGCGGGTCCCGCAGCGACCGGTACAGGGCCTCGGTGTCGGCGACCAGGCGCCGCACCCCGAAGGCCGAGGTCGTCCACTCCTTGGCCGCGGCGCCCATGCGGCGGGCCAGGGCGGGGTCGGCCAGCAGCCGTTCCGTCCGCTCGGCCAGCTCGGCGGCGTCCGGCCGGGCCAGCAGCCCGGTCTCCCCGTCCCTGACCACCTCGGCGACGCTTCCCACGTCGGTGGCGACCACCGGGGTGCCGGCCATGCCGGCCTCCACGAGCGACAGCGGGGTGCCTTCGTTGTCGGAGGTCAGCAGCACGACGTCGGCGGCGGCGTACACCGTCTCCACGTCGTCGCGCCAGCCGAGGAAGGCGAACGAGCCGCGCGCGTCCCGCACCCGGCGTTCCAGCTCCTCGCGCAGCTCGCCGCCGCCGCAGACCACGAACCGGCAGCCGGGGAAGCGCCGCAGCACGATCTCCGCGGTGGCCGCGAGCCGGTCGGGCCGCTTGATCTGGGTGAGCCGCCCCACGAACGCCACAACCGGCGCATCGGGGGGCAGGCCGAGGGCCGCGCGGGCCACGTCGCGCGGCGGCGCGGGCTCGGGGGCGACGCCGGGGGGGATGACGAGGTACTGTTCCGGTCTCCCGATCCCGGCGGCCAGCAGGTCGTCGCGCACCTTGGCCCCGACGGTGACCAGCCGCCGCGTCATCAGCGCCAGCAGCCGCTCGGTCCCGGCGTACGCCGCCCGCGCGGCCGGGGAGAAGTACCCGTGCAGCAGGTGGCCGTGGTAGACATGGGCACGCGCGGCGCCGACGCCGGACACGGCGGACGCCAGGCGGCCGAGCACGCCCGCCTTGCTGGTCCGGGTGTGCACGACGTCCGGGCGGAAGTCCCGCATCTCCTGGACCAGGAACGCCAGGGCGCGCAGGTCGCCGCCCGCGCTGACCGCGCGGTGCAGGCCGGGCACGTGGCGCACCGGGACGTCCGCGTCCCGTAGCCGGTCGCTCTCGCCCTCGCCGACACTCCCGGTGTACAGCCGGTGGTCGAACGCGTCGCGGTCCAGCCCGCGGTACAGTCCCATGACCTGCGTGGCCGGGCCGCCGACGTTCATCCGCGCGATGATCTCCATGACGCGGATGCGGCGGTTCGCGTTCATACGAACTCCTGGGCGACGGGGTGTTCCACGTCGGAGAAGCTAGCCCGAGACCCTAACCCTTCCTCAGAGGCGTCCCGCCCCGGCGGCGAAATGTTTCCCTACTGCCTACCCCCTGATGAGGAAGGGGTGTGCCGCCCAGAGCCGGTGCGGTGGCGGCCTTGCCCTGGGCCACCCGTAGCGCGCGTCCGGTCGTATAACGTGCTGTACGCATGATCGCAGACGTGGCGAACGCCCCCCGAGCGCACACGATGACGAGGACGCGGACAGGGGGGCCATGGCGGGCGACGACACGGTGGACGTGGCGTTCATCGGAGGGACCGGGCGCAGCGGGAGCACACTGATCTCCCGTGTCCTCGGCGCGGTCCCCGGCTTCTGCGCCGTGGGGGAGCTGTTCCACGTGTGGGACCACGGCGTGCGCCGCGACGAGCTGTGCGGGTGCGGCGTGCGGTTCGGCGAGTGCGACTTCTGGACCCGGGTCGGGAATGAGGCGTTCGGCGGCTGGGACCGCGTGGACGCCGGCGAGATGCTGACCCTGCACCGCGGGGTGGTGCGGATCCGCCACCTGCCGCTGCTCGCGGCGCCGCGCCTGGTGCCGTCCTTCCAGCGGCGGCTGGAGCGCTACACCGCCGTCATGGGGCGGCTGTACCACGGGGTGCGGGCGGTGAGCGGCTGCGACGTCGTGGTCGACTCCTCCAAGCTGCCCGGCTCGGCGTACACGGCCTGGCGGGTGCCGGGGATCCAGGTCAAGATGATCCATCTGGTCCGGTCCAGCTACGGCGTCTGCTACTCCCTGACCAAAAGGCTGCCCAATCCCGACTACCGTCACGACCTCATGCCCCGGCAGTCCCCGGCCCGCAGCGCGCTGGAGTGGTCGGGGTTCAACCTGTCGCTGGACGTCCTCGGCCGGCTCGGCATGCCGTCCCTGTTGCTGAGGTACGAGGACTTCGTGGCCGAGCCGCGGGCGCAGCTGGACCGGATGCTCGGGTTCCTCGGGCGCGAGGCCGGCCCGGAGCAGCTCGCGTTCCTGCGCGACGACCGGGTCGACCTGGCGCGCTGCCACTGCATCGCGGGCAACCCGATGCGGTCGAGGATCGGATCGGAGCCGCTGGTGACGGACGTGGAGTGGCGGGCGCGGCTGCCGCGCCGGGCCAAGTGGCTGGTGGCGGCCATCACGGCGGGCGGTCTGGTCAGGTACGGCTATTACCCGCCGCATGCCGGTTCCCGGCGCATGACCCGGCTTTGACCTGGAATCGCCGACCCATCCCTGAACGTGGACGAGATCGTCGCGGTGCTCTTCACTCGGTGACGACCGCCGGGGGAACGCCCTGGCGCGGGGGAACCGATGTGGGGGACGGGATGAGTGGTCACGTCATCGTGCTCGATGACGACGAGGAGACCGGGCGGCGGCTGAAGTACTACTCGCGTGCCGCCGACGTCGTGTACTGGACGGAGCTGTGGCGCGCGGGGGAGTGGCGCTACGAGCGCGCGCTGGAAGGACACCTGCCGCATCATCTCCGGTCCACCTTCGGCAGGTTCGTGCCGCCCGGCGCCCGGGTGCTGGAGGCCGGCGCGGGGCGCGGGCACTTCACCGTCGCGGCGCACGCCCGGGGCTACCGGGCCGAGGGCCTGGACTGGTCGGCGGAGACCGTCACCGAGTTGCGCCGCCGCTTCCCCGAGATCCCTTGGCACGTCGGCGACGTGCGCAAGCTGGAGTTCCCCGACCGGACCTTCGACGCGGTCTACTCGCCGGGGGTGTGCGAGCACTTCGAGGAGGGCCCGAGCGAGATCCTGCTGGAGACGTTCCGGGTGTTGCGGCCGGGCGGGGTGGCCGTCGTCGTGACGCCGTGCTTCAACCGGTGGATGCGGGCCCGGCCGGAGCTGTTCCCCGGGGACGGGCGAGGTGCGGGGGATTTCTACCAGTTCGCGTTCAGTCCCGAGGGGATGACGGCGCTGCTCGGGCGGCTCGGTTTCGACGTGGTGCGGGTCAGGCTCTACGACACCGTGGACACCATGATCAAGTTCGCGGGGTGGCAGGTGCCGCGCTGGGCGGTGAAACCCCTCGCGATCATGGATTACCTGCCCGTCCTGCGCAAGTGGGGCCGGTGCTGCGTCTGGGTGGCCCGCCGCCCCTGACCCGCGGACGACGCCGCGTGCCGCCTCCCGACACGCGGCGATCTTCATATCATCACCGAACGTGTCCAGTCGTTGCACACTGTTACTTTGCCCGCGGCAGGAGGGGAGTCCCGGCATGACGATGGCGGTGGAGTCACGGCCGAGGCTGGTCTACGTGATACCTCATCTGTCCGAGCACGAGAGCGAGCACTTCGCGCACATCCCCGCGCTGCTCGCCGAGCTCGGCAAGCGGGTCGAGGTGGCCGCCGTCGTCGAGCGGGGCGCCCCGCCCGAGCGGCTGGACGGCGTGCGGCTGCTGGTCCGCGTGGGGGGGACCGGCCGGATCACGCGGGTGCTCGGCACCCTGAGCGCCGTGCGGCGCTGCGCCGCGGCGGGCCACGACACCTACTTCCTGCGCTACTCCCGCCTGTTCCTCGCCGTCCTGATCGTCACCCGGCCGCTCTACCGGCACCGCATCCTGCTGTGGCGCAGCGGCATCAGCGACGTCGCGCCGCCCGAGGTGGGCCGCACGCCCGCGCGGGTGCTGAACGACCTGGTCAACTGGACGCTGCTGCGCTTCGTGCACCGCTTCGTCACCGGCCCCGAGTCCATGGTCGGCTACATGTCCCGGCGCTGGCGGGTGCCGCCGGGCAAGATGGCCCTGCTCTACAACGACGTGGACGCCACCCGCTTCGCCCCGCTGCCCGCCGACCACCGGCGCAAGGCGCGGGCCGACCTCGGATGGGCCGAGGACGAGTTCGTGATCCTCTTCGTGCACCGGCTGTCCTACCGCAAGGGCGCCCGGCTGCTCGGACCGGTGTTCCGGCGGCTGGTCGCCCGGGTCGACGTCCCGGTGCGCCTGGTGGTGGTCGGCGACGGCCCGGACCGGCCGGACGTGGAGCAGGCCGCCCGCGCCCCCGAGCTGCGCGGCCGGATGCTGGTGGTCGGCGCGCTGCCCAACCACGAGCTGCCCCGCATGTACGCGGCGGCGGACTGCCTGCTCATGCCGAGCCTGGAGGAGGGCTTCCCCCGGGTGATCGTCGAGGCGATGGCCGCCGCCCTGCCCGTGGTGTGCACCGACGCCGGCGGCTCGGGCGACGTGATCGGCCCCGACCATCCCTACATCTCCCGGGTGGGCGACACCGCCGCGCTGCTGCGCCACCTGGAGGCCGTGATCGCGCTCCCGGCGGCCGAGCGGGCCGCGCTCGGCGACCGCCTGCGGGCCAGGGCCGGTGAGCAGTTCTCGCCCGCCAGGGTCGCCGCGATGCTCCAGGGACTGCTGTGACCGCGGGCACCGAGCCGGTGGGGCCCGGTGTCTCCGTGCTGGTCGTCGGGTCCAACCCGCTGCCCGACGGCGACTCCAACCTCACCGTGGCGCGCGGCCTGGCCGACCGCCTCGGCGGCCGGTACGACTTCGTGGTGCCGCGCGGGCCCGCCGAGGAAGGGCGGCTGGACATGCACCCGGTGCACGTCCACCGGGTACAGGCCGGCGGGCGCCTGAACTACCTCGTGGCCGCCAGGCGGGCCCTCGACGACGTCGCCGGCGGCACGTGGCAGGTGCTCATGTCGAGCAACCCGCTGGCCGCGATGGTCGTCGAGAGCTCACGCGCCCGGCGCACGCGGCCGCACATCTTCCACGTCCAGGGCGAGATCGTCCGGCCGGGCCCCGAGTACGGCGGCCCGCTCAAGAGGCTCGCCATCGCCGCGGCCACACACCTCGGCGTGCGCCGCGCCTCGGGCGTGCGCGTGGTGAGCGAGAGCCTGCGCGCCGCCGTCGCGTCCCGGGCCGCGTGCCCGGTCGCGGTGATCGGCAGCCGCGTCGACACCCGCCTGTTCCACCCGGACGCCGCGGGCCGGGGGTCCGGCGGGCCCCACGCCGTCATGGTCGGCGGCCTGGAGGACGTCAAGAACCACATCACCGTGCTGCGCGCCTGGCCGGGTGTCGTCGCCGAGGTGCCGGGCGCCCGCCTGCTGGTCGTCGGCGACGGGCGGTGGCGGGCCCGGCTGGAGGCCGAGGCCGCCGCGCTCGGCGTGCGCGACCTGGTCGAGCTGCGCGGGTGGGTACCGCATGCGCTGGTGCCCGGCCTGCTCGCCTCGGCACGCTGTCTGGTCCACCCGTCCTGGTCGGAGGGCCGGCCCCGGGCCGTGCTGGAGGGCATGGCCTGCGGGCTGCCGGTCGTGTGCAGCGACATCGCCGCCCACCGCGAGATCGTCCCCCCGAGGGCCGGGCGGCTGGTGCCGCCGGGCGACGTGCGCGGCTTCGCCGCGGCGATAGCGAGAATACTGCGCGACCCCGCCGGAGCGGCCCTGATGGGCGGCTACGGGCGGGAACTGGTCGCACGCGACCACGACCACGCGACGAGCCTGGACCGCTACGCGGACTTCATCAGGGCCGTCGCGGCGAGCCATCGGGGGACGTCCGGGCGATGAGGATCCTGCGTGTCAGCTACCGGGTGCCGCCGGAGCCCGGAGGGAAGGAACGGCACGTCGAGTGCCTCACCAGGCAGCAGGTCAGGCGTGGGCACCACGTCACCCTGGCGTTCCGCCGCGGCCTCGCGGTCCCGGACGGCGCCGAGGTGCTGCCGCTGCGGCCGACCATGCTGTCGCCGGTGCTGGCGCGGAAGTCGGACGTGCTGGCGTTCGCCGCCGAGGTGGCGGGCACGCTGCGCCGTCACCCCCGGCCCGACCTGCTCCACCTGCACGGCGACCACGTCGAGGCGTCCGTGCTCGGCCCGGCGTGCCGGCGGCTCGGCGTCCCGCTGGTGCTCACCGTGCACGCCGCGCTGTCGCGCAGGCATCCCCGCTTCACCCGCGCCGCGCTGCGGCACGTCGGCTCCTACATCGCGCTCGGCACGGCCACGGCGGGCGACCTGATGTGGGCGGGCGCCGACCCCGACCGCATCCAGGTGGCCTCCAGCGGCCTGGACCTGGACGCCATCGCGCGCCTCGCGCCGTACACCGCCCGCGAACCCGGCCTGGTGGTGAGCGTCGGCTCCCTGGAGCCCATGAAGAACCACGCCCTGGTCGCCGAGGCGGTGCGCGAGCTGCGCCGCACCCGGCCGAGGGTGCGGCTGGTCGTCGTGGGCGACGGCCCCGACCTGGACCGGCTGCGGCGGCTCGCCGGGCCCGGGACCGGGGTGGAGCTGGCCGGGAGGCTGTCCCGCGAGCAGGTCTACCCGCTGGTGCGGCGCGCCGAGGCGTTCGTGCTGGCCTCCCGCCGCCTGCCCGGCAAGGGCGAGGGGGTGCCCACCGCGGCCCTGGAGGCGCTCGCCCTCGGCACCCCCGTCGTGGTGTCGTCCGACGCCTCCCTCGACCCGGTGGTGACCGGCGGCGCGGCCTACCGCGTCTTCCGCAGCGGCTCCCTCGTCGACCTCGTCACGGTCCTCGGCGCCGTGCTGGACGACCCGCGCGCCCGTCGCGAGATGGCCGAGCACGGCCGCGCCGCGGCCGCGACCCTGGACTGGGCCGCCGTGGCCGGCCGCATGGAACAGTCCTACGACCGCGCCCTGCGCACGGGCCGTCCCCGCGAGGCCGCGCGATGAGCCCGGCGACCCCGGCGAGCGCGGAGAGCCCGCCGAGCACGGCGAGCGCGCCGGGTGAGCTGCACGTGTGCGAGGTGGTGAAGACGCTCAACGTCGGGGGCGTGGAGGTGCTGCTGGTCGAGAGGCTGAGCAGGGCGCCGCGGGACGGGACGCGGTACACGGTGGTGTGCCTGCGGGCCTCCACCGGCGAGCTCATCGATCGGCTGCGCGCGGCCGGGGTGACCGTGGTCGACCTGTCGGCGGGCACCCGGGCCCTCGGGTACGCCCGGCTGGTGGCCGCGGTGCGCGGGCTCGCGCCGCACGTGCTGAACGTGCACTCCCCGGCACCCGCCATCGTGCTGCGGCCGTTGCTCCGGCTGGCGCCGCGCCGCCGCCCGTACCTCGTGTCCACCGTCCACTACGCCTACAGCCCGTTGCCCGGCCTGGCCGACCGGATGCTCAGCTCGCTGGTCCTGCTGATGGACCGCCTCACCCGGCGGCTGGACGACCGGACCGTCGCGGTGTCCTCGCAGGTCGCCCGCTCGCCCGCCGTGCGGCACGCGCCTGGCCTGCTGACCCGGGTGCACGGTGTGGACGTCGCCGAGCAGCGCCGGTGGGCGGGGCGGGCGGCGGCCACGCGGCGGGAGTTCGGCGTGCCGGACGACGCGTTCCTGCTGGTCTGCGTGGCCAATTTCCGGCCGCAGAAGAACCACATGATGCTCGTCCAGGCCGCGGCCGAGGTGCTCGCCGAGCGCCCGGACGCGGTGTTCCTGCTCGCCGGGGGCGGCCCGCTGCGGGAGCGGATCGCCCACCTGGTGCGCCGCCGGGGCCTCGCGGACCGGATCCGCGTGCTCGGCCCGGTGAGCGACGCCAGGCGGCTGGTCGCCGCGGCCGACCTGCTGGTGCTCGGCTCGCACTACGAAGGGCTGCCCGTCGTGGTGATGGAGGCGCTCGCGGCCGGTGTGCCCGTGGTGTCCACCCGGGTGGGCGGCGTGCCGGAGCTCGTCGTCTGCGGGCGCAACGGCGTGCTCACCGAGCCCGGCTCGGCGAGCGCGCTCGCCGCGGGGATGCTGCGGGCGATGGAGCCGGAGACGCACCGCGCGCTGCGCTCCGGGGTGCTGACGGGGGCGCCCGCGGTGGACCTGCGAGGCACCGCCGAATGGTTCGAACGGCTCTACCGAGAGCTCGCCGGCGCGCCGCGGCACGCCTGAGCCGCCCGCGCGGGGTCCTGACATGTATCGCGTAACCGCTGATCGGGGGAAGCAGTGATCGGTTCGACGCAGGCCGTGGTGACGGGGGTGGCGGGGTTCATCGGCTCCCACCTCGCGGAGTCGCTGCTGGGCCGCGGGGTCCGGGTGGTCGGCATCGACCGGCGCCCGGTCGCCCGCGACCCCGTGGCGGCCCGCAACGTCGCCTCGCTGGCCACGCACCCGGAGTTCCGGCTCGTGGAGGCCGACCTGGCCGGCCTGGACCTGGCGCCGTACCTGGCCGACGCCTCGGTCGTGTACCACCTGGCGGGCCTCCCCGGCGTGCGCTCCTCCTGGGGCGAGTCGTTCGCCGACTACCTCACCTGCAACGTCCTGGTGACGCAGCGGCTGCTCGACGCCTGCGCCGCCGCCCGGGTGCCGCGCATGGTGCTGGCCTCCTCCTCCAGCGTGTACGGCGGCGCCGCCGGGCGGCCGTCCAGGGAGGGCGACCTGCCGACCCCGCTGTCGCCGTACGGCGTCACCAAGCTCGCGGCCGAGCGGCTCGCGCTGGCCCACGCCCGCCGGGTGGACACCCCCACCAGCGTCGTGGCGCTGCGCTACTTCACCGTGTACGGCCCGCGGCAGCGCCCGGACATGGCGATCGGCCGCGTGCTGCGCGCCGCCCGCACCGGCCGCCCGCTGCACCTGTACGGCGACGGGTTGCAGCGCCGCGACTTCACCTACGTCGGCGACGTGGTCGCCGCCACGCTGGCCGCCGCGACCGCCCCCGCCAGGGACGAGGTGGTCAACGTCGGCGGCGGCTCCAACGTCTCGATGCTGGAGGTGCTCGACCGCGCCGCCGAGATCACCGGGCGCGACTTCCCCGTCCGGCGGGAGGCGAGGCAGCCCGGCGACGTGGAGGCCACCCTCGCCGACCTGGCCAAGGCCCGCGACCTGCTCGGCTACCAGCCGGTGATCTCGCTGGCCGACGGCATGCGGCTGCAGTGGAAATGGCTGCTGAGCCGGGAACCGGACGACGAGCCGGCCCCCGGGACGCTCGGGGCGACCGCTGGATGAGGGCTCTCCGTCACCCGCGCCGGGCTCCGTGGCCCGCCCGCTCCGGCCCGCGCCCGGCCCCGGGGGGCCGGGCGTGACCGATCTGTACACCCGTATCGGCGCCTGGGTCCGGCCGACGGCCAGGCGGCAGATGCGCGACTTCGCCGTGCTCGGGGCCGCGGGCCAGGTGGAGGCCGGGTTGTCGCTGGCGGCCACCGCGGTCCTGGTGCGCCTGACCGGTGCCACGGCGGCGGGAGAGGTGCTGCTGGCGCAGTCGATGGCCGCGGTGTGGGCGTTGCTGTGGGACGCCCGGCTCGGCGACACGGCGCAGCGGTTCGTGCCGGTCCAGGACGCGGGCGCCGCCGGGGCCGGGACGTGGCTGTTCGCCCGCCTGCTGCGGGTGGACGCCGTGATCGGGCTGGCGGGCGCCGCGGCGGGGATCACGCTGGCCACCGCCGCGGGCCGGACCGGCCTGTCGCCACCCGTCCCCGCGGCGCTGCTGCTGCTCGCCCTCGCGTACCAGGGGGCTACCTCGTCCCGGGGCACCTCGGCCGCCGGGTTCGCCATCGCCGGGCGGCTGGAGATGCTCGGGCGGCTGCGGATCGGCCTGGCCGTGGTCGGCTGCGCCGCCACGTTGACCGCGCTGGTGCTCGGCGGGCCGGTCGCCTACCTCGCGGCCCAGGTGTCGGTCGCGGCCGTCGCGACCGTGTGGCTGGCCGTGCTGGCCCGGCGCGCCGTCACCGCGGCACTCGGCCCGGCGCCGCGCGAACCGCAGCGCGTCCCCGCGGGGCTGCGCCGGTTCGCGGTGACGACGTCGGCGGCCACCAGTCTCTCGCTCGCGTCCGACAACGGCATCCTGACCCTGGCAGGCCTGCTCGGAGGTCCCGCACTCGTGACATACCTGAAGATCGCCGCGGCCCCCGGGCGCCTGTTCCTCAGCACCGTGAGCACGGTGACGGCGCAGCTGTACCCGCGGCTGGTCGCCGCCGCCGTGCGCGGCGACACCGCCGCCGTACGGCGGGACGTGCTGCGGGCGAGCCTGCCGCTGGCCGTGCTCGGCGCGGCGGCGGCCGGGCTCGCGCTCCCGCTGACCCGCCCCGCGCTCGCGCTCGTGTACGGCCCCGCCTACGTGACGCTGACCGCCGCGACGCTCGTCCTGCTCGCCGCCGGGTGCCTGCGCGGCACGGTGGTGTGGGCCAAGGTCCTGCCGCTGGCCGTGGGCCGGCCGGGGGTGCGGCTGCTCGCGGTCGCCGTGGACGGCGTCCTCGTGGCCGCCGCGCTGCTGTTCGCCCTCCACCTGGCGGGCGGCCCGCCCGCCGTGACACTGGCCTACGCCCTGGGATCCCTCACGGTGGCGGGCCTGGTCGCGGCGGGGTGGTTCGCATTGCTGCGCCCCCTGGTGGGGCTCTCGTGAGCGCCCCCGAGACCACCGGGCTCCCCGTCCGCGGCACCCCGCCGGTGCCGTCGCGCCGCCCCGGGACCCGGCCGCGGGGACCGGTCCGGCGGCCCGAGGCGGCGACGGCGCTGCGGTGCGTGGGCGGCCTTCTGCTCGCCGTCCTGGCGTGGCTGTTCGGCGAGCTCGGCGACACCACGACCAGGAACCTTCTGGGCGGCGCGGTGCTGTTGCTGCTGCCCGTCGACGTGCTGCCCGCCATCGTGATCGTGACCGTGCGGGACGGCAGCCCCACCCTCGGCGTGCTGTCGCCGAGCGACATCGTGGCGCTGGTCTACCTCGGCAGGCTCGCGCTCAGCCCGCGCCTGTTCGCCGTGCGGCTCACCGCCTCGCGCGCGGCCCTGGTGCTGTTCCTGCTGTGGGCGGTGTTCGTCACCGTCAACGGCTTCGGCCTGATGACGGCGCTGTCCCGGATCGCGGTGTACGCGGCCGTCGGCGTCGCGATGACCTACCGCGCGCGGGGCGACGCCTGGCTGCGGGCCGCCGTCATCGGCCTGTCGCTGACCGAGATCCTGCTGTACCTGCCGCAGGTGCCGGAACGGCTGCGCGGATTCGTCATCGACGACCCCTCGCACGCCGGGACCCTGTTCCTCGCCGCGCTGATCGTGGTCGG
Organism: Sphaerisporangium aureirubrum; assembly: GCF_042658925.1. NCBI lineage: Bacteria > Bacillati > Actinomycetota > Actinomycetes > Streptosporangiales > Streptosporangiaceae > Sphaerisporangium > Sphaerisporangium aureirubrum. The sequence continues at coordinate 18,824 of NZ_JBHSRF010000083.1, read as the reverse complement.
CGTGGCGCGGATGCCGGGCGGCGTCAAAGCCCTGCTGTCGGTGCTGCTGCTGTTCGGCATCGCGATGACCTTCACCCGGGCGGTGTGGTTCGCCACCGGCGTCGTCGCGCTGGTCGCGCTGCTGCCCCGCCGCTGGTACGTCCCCCTGCTGGCACCCCCGCTCGTGGCGCTCGCCGCCATGCCGCTGCTGCCCGCGGTCACCGCCCTGTTCCACCTCAGCAGGGCGTCGGGGAGCCTGCGCGAGCGCAGCATGCTGATCGGCTGGGAGGAGTTCATGGAACGGCCCCTCACCGGCCACGGCTGGGCGTTCTCGTCCGGGGCCAAGGAGACCGGCCTCATCGGCGTGGACACCACCTCGATCTACAACCTCTGGGTCTACCTCGGCGCGTGCACCGGCCTGGTGGGTGTCGCCCTGTTCCTCGTGTACGTGGCCCTGCTCGGCCGCGCGGCCGTGCCCGGCACGGTGCCCTACCTCTTCCTCACCGCCGTCCTCGCCATGTCGCTCACCGAGATGCACCTGTACGGCGTGTCCCTGGTCGCCGTCCTGTTCTTCACGATGACGTCCACCTGCGGCAAAGCCCCCGCCACGGATTCGCCAGCCGTCCCGGTGTCGCCGGGACGCCGCACCGGGCGCGGCTACTGTCGGCGGTGATCGCCGCGTGTCGATCATCAGCAGCGTTCACGACGAAGGGGCAGCCCATGGGAAGAGTCGCCACGGCCCGCCGGTGGGCCAGGCACAGCGGCATCAGGCCCGTAGCCGAAGTGACGGGAAGCTGGCTCGCGACCCGGTTCGCCCCCGGCTGGGTGCGGCGCAACACCGCACCGGCCCTGCACGACTTCGTCTCCTGCGGCGGCCCGCTCGCCGGTTCGGCGCAGGTGTTCCTGACGCGGCTCGGCTGGGCCGCCGCCGAGATCGAGCCGCTGACCTGCGAGTACGAGGACGTCGCCCGGCGGCTCGCCGAGCGGTACGAGGCGACCGACCTGGCCTTCCCGGCGCGCTTCGGCGTGGAGGCCGAGACCGGGTTCTTCGTCTACGCGGCCACCCGGCTGCTCACGCCGCAGGTCGTCGTGGAGACCGGCATCGCCGACGGCCGCTCCTCCTTCTTCTTCCTCAGCGCGCTGGAGCGCAACGGCCAGGGCACCCTGCACAGCTTCGACATCGACCCCAGAGCGGGCGGCTTGATCGGCGACCACGACCGGTGGCGCAGGACCATCGTCGACCGCGCGGAGCCCGAGGCGGCGTTCATCGCGGCGCTGCGCGAGCTCGGCGGCGTCGACTTCTTCTTCCACGACAGCGACCACCGCTACCTCGGCCAGATGGTGGAGTACGAGAACACCTGGCCGCTGATGCTGCCCGACGGGCTGTTCGCCAGCGACGACGCCGACGTCAGCCGCGCGTTCATCGACTTCTGCCGGGCCAGGGAGCGGCGCCCGTGCTTCCTGTTCGACAACCGGAAGATCACCGGGGCCCTGCGCACGTGACGGCCCCCGACCCGTCCCCGGACGGGAGGCGGCCGTGTGCGGCATAGCCGGGCTGGTGTCCACCGGACGGCCCGATCCCGCTCTGGTGCGCTCCATGTGCGAGGCGCTGGTGCACCGCGGCCCCGACTCCGACGGCTACCACGACGACGCGCACGCCGGCCTCGGCATGCGGCGGCTCGCGGTGGTCGACGTCGCGGGCGGGGCGCAGCCGGTGTACAACGAGGACCGAACCGTCGTGGCGGTGTACAACGGCGAGCTGTACAACTTCCGGGAACTGCACAGAGAGCTCACCGGCCTCGGGCACAGGTTCACCAGCACGGGCGACAGCGAGTGCCTGGTGCACGCCTACGAGGAGTACGGCGACGAGCTGGTGCACCGGCTGCGCGGCATGTTCGCCTTCGCGCTGTGGGACGCCCGCCGCGGGCGGCTGCTGCTCGCCAGGGACCGGGTGGGCAAGAAGCCGCTGTACTGGCGGTCCGACGGTACGTCCCTGTGGTTCGGCTCGGAGCTGAAGGCGCTGCTGCGCGACCCCGCCGTGCCACGCGAGCTGGACCCGGTGGCGCTCCACCACTACCTGACCTACCAGTACGTCCCCGCGCCGTGGTCCATCTACCAGGGCGTGCGCAAGCTGCCGCCCGGACACCTGCTGGTGTGGCGGCAGGGTGTGACCGAGGTGCGCCGCTACTGGCGCCTGGACAGCGCGCCGCGCCCGGCGGGCACGGTGACCGAGGAGGCGGAGCGGCTGCGGGAGCTGTTGCTGGACGCCACCCGGGTCCGCATGGTGAGCGAACGGCCGCTCGGCGCGTTCCTGTCCGGCGGCCTGGACTCCTCGGCCGTCGTCGCCGCCATGGCGCGGCACGCGTCCGGCCCGGTCAAGACCTTCACCATCGGCTTCGACGAGCTGGCCTTCGACGAGCGGCGCTACGCGCGCATGGTCGCCGAGCGGTACGGCACCGACCATCACGAGCTGGTGGTGAACCAGCCGGCCGCCGCGCTGCTGCCCGAGCTGACCTGGCACTACGACGAGCCGTTCGCCGACTCCTCGGCCATCCCGAGCTTCTGCGTCGCCCGGCTGAGCCGCGAGCACGTGACCGTGGCGCTGAACGGCGACGGCGGGGACGAATGCCTCGGCGGCTACCGCAGGTACGCGTTGATGGCGCGGCTGCGCGGCATCCCCGTCCCCGGCGCGGCCCGGCCGTCTCTGCGGCGGATCGGCGCCGCGATGCTCACCCGCGCCCCGGCCCGCTCGTGGCTGCGCGACGCCGGCCGGGTGGTCGAGCTGCTCGGCCTGCCCCCGTCCCGGCGGTACGCCAGGCTGATGTCGTGCTTCGGCCCCGCGCAGAAGCTGGCGCTGTACACCGACGCGCTGCTGGAGCGGGTCGCCGGGGTGGACAGCTACACGCTGCTCGACGACGCGTTCGCCGCCTCCAGGGCCGCCACGGACGTGGGCCGCCTCATCGACGTGGACATCGCCACGTACCTGCCCGGCGACCTGCTGGTCAAGGTGGACATCGCCACCATGGGCAACTCCCTGGAGGCGCGGTCGCCGTTCCTGGACCACCACCTGCTGGAGTGGGCGGCCGGGCTGCCGCTGGAACTGAAGATCCGCTCGGGCACCACCAAGTACCTGCTCAAGCACGCGCTCGTCCCGTGGCTGCCCGCCGAGGTGATCGACCGGCGCAAATCGGGCTTCGGCGTGCCGATGGCGCGGTGGCTGCGCACCGGGCTGCGCGAGCTGTCCCACGACGTGCTCACCGACCACACCGCGCGCTCCCGGGGGTTGTTCCGCCCGGCCGCGGTGACGCGGCTGCTGCGGGCGCACGACGCCGGGCACGACCACGGCGACCGCATCTGGGCGTTGCTCCAGCTCGAACTGTGGCACCGGGCCTTCATGGACCGGCCGGCGCCGCACGCGTTGAGGAATTGATTCCTTTTCGTTTCCGGTAAAGTTCCCCGGCTCGTGTGCGGCGCTTTTCCTGGCGTCTGGCATCGGTTCAATAACATGAGGACATGACGATATTCACGGTCGCCAGGAACGCGATGCGCCCGGCATACCTCCCCACGATGGCGCACAAAGTCTATTTGCGGGTGCGGCACGGGCACGACCGTGAGAGAAAGGCCGCGCTGGGGTGGGCGGGCGCGCACGCGCAGGACCTGGACGCCTGGGGCCGGCGGGCGGACCCCGCGTTGTGGGCCGAGTCGGTGGAGTTCGCCAGGCGCCTCGCCGAGTCGGCCGGGCCCAAGGTGGACCAGGTCGCGGCGGCCGGGGTGGACCTCGGCGGGCCCGGCGGCGTCGAACTGCTGTACTTCCTGACCCGGTCGCTGCGCCCGGCAGTGGCGCTGGAGACCGGGGTGGCCGCCGGCTGGTCGACGGCCGCGATCCTCGGGGCCGTCGCGGCCAACGGCGCCGGGCAGCTGTATTCCAGCGATTTCCCGTTGTTCCGGATCTCCCATCCTGAACGCTACATCGGATGCGTCGTGCCCGAGGAGCTGCGCGGCTCGTGGAGCCTGCATCTCAAAGGGGACCGGAGAAACCTTCCGGAAATCCTGTCACGCGTCCAGGAGGTCGGGCTGTCGCATTACGATTCCGACAAGACCAGAGGCGGGCGGGAGTATTTCCTGCGCCGCGTTAAATCCCACACCGGGCCGCGGCACGTGCTGGTCATGGACGACGTCCAGGACAACCTGGTGTTCCGCGAGCACGTCGCGAGGCAGCCCGCCTTCCGGGTGTTCTCCTACCAGGGCAAGTTCATCGGCCTGACCGGCCCCGGCCTCGCGGCCGTCGAGCGGGGAGGACGCTGATGTCCGGCACCGGCATCTCCACCCACGAGGCCCCGCCCGGGCACCCGGAACTGCGCTGCCCGGCGTGCCGCGGCCCGCTGCGCTCCGGCTTCACGAGCCACACCGGGCGCCCCGGCGGCCCGGAGCGGCGCACGACGGACCATTCCGGTGAGGAGTTGCGCTGCGACGGGTGCGGGGCGGCGTACCCGGTGGACCGGGGCATCCCGCGGTTCGTGCCGCGCGACAACTACGCCGAGTCGTTCGGGTTCCAGTGGAACCGGCACCGGCTCACGCAGCTCGACTCGGTCACCGGCCTGCCGATCTCCCGGGAACGCCTCACCAGGCAGAGCCGGTGGGCCCCCGAGGACCTGCGCGGCCGGCACGTGCTGGAGTGCGGCAGCGGCGCCGGCCGCTTCACCGAGGTGCTGTGCGAGTCGGGCGCGGTCGTCACCTCGGTCGACATCTCCAGCGCCGTGCACGCCAACGCCGCCTCCAACGGCCACCACCCCGGCCTGCGGCTCCTCCAGGCCAGCATCCACGACATGCCGCTCCCCGAGGACGCGTTCGACTACCTGCTGTGCCTCGGCGTCATCCAGCACACCCCCGACGTGGAACGCACCTTCAAGTCCCTGTTCCGCCACCTGCGCCCCGGCGGCCGCTTCTGCGTCGACGTCTACGCGGCCCCCGTCGCCTACCCGCACCTGCGTCAGCTGCTGCGCCCCGTCACCAAGCGCATGCCCCCCGACCGCCTGTACGCGCTGGTGGAGAGGGCCGTCCCCCGCCTGCTGCCCATCTCGTCGGCCCTGGCCAGGGTCCCGCTGCTCGGCCCCTACCTCACCCGCCTGGTCCCGGTGGCCAACCACGCCCACCTGGGCCTGTCCGGCGACACCACCGCCCTGACCTGGTCGATCCTCGACACCTTCGACTGGCTGGCCCCCTGGCACGAGAAGCCCCAGACCCGCCGCGCCCTGCGCCGCTGGACCGCCGACCTGGCCCTGCGCGACGTCACCATCGAACGCCACCGCGGCCTCTACGTGGTCCGCGGCGTGAAATAGAGAGATCCGGAGCGCCCCCGCCATCTCCCCGGGGGTGCTCCGGGTCCGCGCCCGGCCCCCGCGGGCCGGGCGCCGTTCTCATGCCCGGTAGGCCCACCCGGCGGCGCGCCAGCGGGCCGGGATCAGCAGGTTGCGGCCGTCCACCATGTTGCGGCGGCGCACCACAGGGCTGAGCACGGCGGGATCGAGGTTCTCGAACTCGGTCCAGTCGGTGAGCAGCAGCACCAGGTCGGCGCCGCGGGCGGCGGTCAGGATGCTGTCGGCGTACACGAGGTCCGGACGCAGGCGCCGGGCGCCGTCCACGGCCACGGGGTCGTGCACGACGACCCGGGCGCCCTCCGCCTGCGCGGCGGACGCCACGGCCAGGGCGGGGGAGTCGCGCACGTCGTCGGTGTTCGGCTTGAACGCGGCACCCAGCGCGCAGACCCGGGCGCCGGCGTACGAACCGCCGAGCAGGTCGCGCCCGAGGGCGAGCACCCGGTCCCGGCGGCCGAGGTTGATCACGTCGACCTGGCGCAGGAACGCGGCCACCTCGTCCAGGCCGAGGTCCCCGGCGCAGGAGTACAGGGCGCGGATGTCCTTCGGCAGGCAGCCGCCGCCGAAGCCGAGCCCGGGGCCGAGGAAGCGCGGGCCGATGCGGTCGTCGTAACCGAGAGCCTCGGCGAGCGGGAGGACCGCGGCGCCGGTGGCCTCGCAGACCTGGGCGATGGCGTTGATGAACGAGATCTTCATGGCGAGGAACGCGTTGGCCGACACCTTGACGAGTTCCGCGGTGGCGTAGTCGGCCACCACGACAGGACAACCCTCCTCGATCACCGGCCGGTAGACCTCCCTCAGCACCTTCTCCGCCCGGGGCGTCTCCACGCCGAACACCAGCCGGTCCGGCCGCAGCGTGTCCTCGACGGCGTGTCCCTCCCGCAGGAACTCGGGGTTCCACGCCACCTCCACCCGGTCTCCACCCGTGATCCGGCGGACGGTCTCCGCCATCCTGCGGGCGGTGCCCGCCGGGACCGTGGACTTGCCCACGATGAGCGCCGGCCCGGTCAGCCGCGCGGCCAGCTCGCCGAACGCCGCCTCCACCCACCGCAGGTCCGCCGCGCACGAGCCGGGCGCCTGCGGGGTGCCGACGCAGACGAAGTGCGCGCCGGCACCCGCCAGGTCGTCGTAGGAGGTGGTGAACCGCAGCCGCCCCGACTCCACCCCCTTGCGCAGCAGCGCACCGAGGCCGGGCTCGAAGAACGGCAGCTCGCACGCGGACAGCAGGGCGATCTTCTCCGCGTCGACGTCCATGGCGACGACGTCGTGGCCGAGCTGCGCCATGCCCGCCGCGTGCGCGGTGCCGAGGTAGCCGGTGCCGACCACGCTCACCGTCAACCGCTCGGGCGCACTCATCAAGAGCTGATCTTTCCGGTGCCGGCGTCCACGCCGGGCGCGTGGCCCGCGCCGGACAGTGTGCCGGTCGTCGCGTGGTACGCGTAGCCGTGGTCATCGGCGTGCCCGTACGCGGGGCGGGGCGCGTGGTCGGTCCGGCTGTAGCAGAACGTGTGGCCAAGGTATCTGTGGTCCTCGGTGTAGAAAGGGAAGTAGGTACGGATGGTGTCCATGCCGCCACCTCCGAGATCTGATCGTTTTCCGGCAGGAGACCTTCCTAGGCCCCCGCCGCCCGCGATGGCCGTCCCGGTGGGCCAAGACACGGCAGAGCTCTACTCAAATCGCCGGATACGCCGCCCGACCTGCCGGGTTTCACCGTTTACGCCGCCGCGGACGGGACACGCCTGGCCGGTCGCGGGTGACCGCCAAGGCCGCCCCGGGGATCTACAGTCGCCTCAACCGATCGGTGAAGGGCGGGCCACATGGGGGAGAGACTCGTCGTCGTCGGGCAGGGGTACGTGGGGCTGCCGCTGGCGATGCGCGCGGTTGAGGCGGGGTTCGACGTCGTCGGCGTCGACGTGGACGCCTGGCGGGTGAAGCGGCTGGACGCCGCGCATTCGTACGTCGAGGACATCGCCGACGACGTGCTCGCGTCGGCGTACCGCTCGGGCCGCTACCGGGCCAGCACCGACTACGCCGACGCCGAGTCGTTCGACGTCTGCGTGATCACGGTGCCCACCCCGCTGCGCGACGGCGTGCCGGACCTGCGGCACATCACCGCCGCGGGGGAGTCGATCGCCCCGCTGCTGCGGCACGGCGCCACCGTGATCCTGGAGTCCACCACCTACCCCGGCACCACCGAGGAGCACCTGCGCCCGCTGCTGGAGCACGCTTCCGGCCTGCGCACCCCCGGCGACTTCCACCTCGGCTACAGCCCCGAGCGCATCGACCCCGGCAACCGCCGCTGGCACCTGGAGAACACCCCCAAGGTGGTGGCCGGCCTGGACGCGGCGGCCCTGGAGCGTGTGCGCGCGTTCTACGGCCGCCTGGTCCGCCAGGTCGTCCCCGTGTCGTCCCTGCAGGTCGCCGAGCTGTGCAAGCTCCTGGAGAACACCTTCAGGCACGTCAACATCGCCCTGGTCAACGAGCTCTCCATCTTCGCCGGCCAGCTGGGCATCGACCTGTGGGAGGCCATCGACGCCGCCTCCACCAAGCCGTTCGGCTACATGCGCTTCACCCCCGGCCCCGGCGTCGGCGGCCACTGCCTCCCCATCGACCCCTCGTACCTGTCCTGGCGGGTGAAGCAGAGCCTCGGCCACAACTTCCGCTTCGTGGAACTGGCCAACGACGTCAACGACCACATGCCCGACCACGTGGTCCGCCGCCTCACCCTGTCCCTCAACCGCCTGGGCCGCCCCGTCAACGGCAGCCGCATCCTGATCCTCGGCCTCGCCTACAAGAAGAACACCGGCGACTGCCGCGAATCCCCCGCGATCGAGGTGGCCAAGTCCCTGGCCAAACTAGGCGCGCAGGTCCGCGCCGTCGAACCCCACGCCGACCCCTTCCTCATCCCCCCAGGCATAGAACTGGTCGAGCTGTCCGACCCCGAACTCACCACCGCCGACACCGTCCTGATCCTCACCGACCACGACCACATCGACTACAACCACATCCACCACACCGCCCACTTCATCTTCGACACCCGAAACCGCTGCCGCGGCCCCAACGTCGAACGCCTGTGAGTCCCGTGGTCAGCGGCCCATGCGCCGGTTCACCCGGCGGATCAGGTCCGGCGGGACGAAGCGGGCGATGCCGGCTATCGCCTTGTAGCGGGGGTCCGGGACGCTGAGGGAGGCGCCTCGGGCGAAGTCGCGCATGGCTGTGGCGACGACCCGGTCGGCGGAGAGCCACATGGCGTCGGGGATTCCGGAGATGTCGATGGACGCGCGCTCGTGGAACTCGGTGCGGACGTAGCCGGGGCACAGCGCCATGACGTGGACCCGCGGCTCGGGGATCTCCAGGGCCAGGGAGCGGCTGTAGTTGACGACCCAGGCCTTGGAGGCGCTGTAGGTGCCTCCGGGGTAGAACGCCGCCACCGAGGCCACGTTGATCACCCCGCCCCGGCCGCGCGTCCGGATGGCCGGCAGCGCGGCCATGGTGAGCCTGAGCACGGCTTCGCAGTGAAGCCGCAGCATGGTCACCTCTTCGGAGACCGGGACGTTCTTCCCGTGCCTGCCGTCATGGCCGAACCCGGCGTTGTTCACGAGCAGGTCCACCCCCGCACGAAGGCGCTCCTCCACCGCCCCCACACCCTCGTCGGTGGTCAGGTCGGCCGGGATCACCTCCGGCTCCACCCCGTAGCGCTGCCGCAGCGCGACGGCGGCCTCATCCAGCCGCTTCGCGTCCCGGGCCACCAGGACCGGCGTCAGGCCATCGGCGGCGAGCTTACGAGCGAACGCGGCGCCGATGCCGGCCGTGGCGCCCGTGATCAGTGCGGTAGGCATGCGGGCAGACTAGCGGCCCACACCCCCACCCTCGAAGCGCCCCGTCACGCCGCCCGATTCGTCCTGATGGTGAGCGCAATGAGGGCCGGGACGGTACAAGTGCCACCCGTCCCGGCCTCGCGGATCAGATATCGAACTCCCCGGCGCCGAGGGCGGTCAGGAACGCCGACCACTCGGCGGAGCGGAAGACCAGAGCAGCGCCGGTGGGGTTCTTGCTGTCCCGGACGGCGAAGCGGCCGGGCAGGTCCGCGGCGACTTCGACGCAGTTCTCGTTGGCGCTGAAACTGCTCTTGCGCCACTGCGCGGCAGGGAGGTCATTCGCCACGTGCGTTCACCACTTCCTCGATCAGCCGGACCGACTGCTTGGACGGTAAAGCCTCGGCTCTGATCGCGTCATAGCGAAGCATCAGCCGGGCGATCTCCATGTGCTCTCCCATGATGCGCCCGTCGGGCTGGCCTTCGATGAAGGCGATATAGGGGGATCCGTGTCGCTCGGCGACGATGAAGCCGCCTGCCAGTCCGCAGTGCGCCCCTGTCTCGTAGGGAACGATCTGAAGGGTCACCCTCGGGTGCCGGGAGATCTCCAAAAGGTACCCCAGCTGCTCCCGCATCACTCCCGGCGCCCCGATCGTGCGGTGGAGGACGCCCTCGTCCATGAGGAAGCTGATCGTGGGTGCGTCGTCCCGGCGCAGGATCGACTGGCGCTGCATGCGGCCGGTGAGTCGTTCGTCGATCTGCTCCGCGGTGATGTTCGGAATCTTCGAGATCATCTCGCGGGCGTACGCCTCCGTCTGGAGCAGGCCGGGGACGGTGGTCGGTTCCCAGCTTCGTAGTCCTGTCGCGTCCTGTTCCTCCTCCAGCCACGGCCGGAAGTTCTCGGGCGCGTTCTTCCACGTGGTCGCGACGTAGAGCCGCGCCATCGCGCCGTCCAGCCCCATGGCCTGGTCGCACAGCCGGGCGAACGGCTCGGTGGGCGGACGTCTGAGGGATTCCACCATGGCGACGAGGGAAGCCGAGTAGCCGATGCGGTGGGCCAGACCATGCTGGGTCAGGCCGGCGGCGTTCCGGTGTCGTTTCAGCTCGAAGGCGAACAGTGCTCGCGGAGACTCGTGGGGGTCGAGCTCTCTGCTGGACAATTCCCGCCTTTTCCTTCCTGGTCGGGTTATTGGCGACATTGCCGGTGTTCTCACGTGAACTGTGGATCAGGCGTGAGGGTAATGCGCTGCCGATGGTAGTGGGAGGACGCCGATCTCGTAGGGAAGTCGCGAGTAGTGCGGGCCTCGGCGAGGAAAAAGGTGTGCCTACGCGGACAGGGCATCTGTTAGATGTCGCCGGCCGGTTCTCCCGGGTCGGTGACGGCCGTACGTGAGTAAGTGAAGCACCGACTCCGAGGCGCGCATCCGGCGCCGGCGGCGTGAAGTGGCTGGTGTCCGAGGTGAGACATGCCGCACGTAGGCGTCGTCGACGTACGGGCAAGGAGTGTTTGATTCTATATCTGGTATATGTTCGCCGAAAACGGGCGCGGCCCATCCTGGTACGAGAAATATTACGGGGCTGGGTATTTGTGCTGATATCGACGGGCTTGTCATGTGATTTCAGGTGGCTTATGGCTCCTGAAATCGCAAGGCAAAAGAAGGCTATGGAGTGCGTATGTGTTCTGCTCGTCTGGTCGGTATTTCACGCTCGTTGAAAGGAGCTCGTGATGTCCCATCCAGCGGACCGGTCCGCCCAGGGGGAGCAAGCGTTTCCGGAGGCCGGGCTCGATGCCTTCCTGAGCCACTTCATCATCGGTCTCCGGTTCAACTCGGGTGGGCGGGCGGGAGACTTCGCGACCTTCGCGCTGCCCGCGGCCGTGCAGACGGTGGTGAGGTCGCAGGGGTTCATGGCGGGGCGGGACGGCGGGCGGGCGGTCTTCCCTCTGCCTGAGGGGTCGACGCTCGACGGCCAGATCAACCGGGACGACTTCCTGGTCGCGCCGCGCGGCTTCTTCCAGCCCGACCGCGAGCAGGTGTGGCTGCAGATCCTCAACCTCGACGCGAAGGGGGAGACGCCGTTCGGGCCCGTGCGCATCATCCTCGGGGAGACGTTCAAGCGGGAGTACCCGGACCTGTTCCAGCCCTCGTTCGGCGCCGCACAGTCGATCGGTGGCCGCGGCTTCCCCGCCAGGCTCTTCTTCAGCCCCAACGCGATCGTCGAGACGCCCCTGGGCGCCTGGAAGACCCGGGCGAAGGCCCTCGTCGGGGCGGAGGTCACGGAGTTCCCGCCGATCGGCTCCAACCCGACCCTGCAGGAGCCAGTGGCCCTCGACCCCGTCGAGTCGCTGCGCGCCCTCGACGACCCCCGCGCGGTGGAGCGCCTGGAGCCGGTCGCCACCATCAACGCGCTCGCCCACGCGATCGACGCGGTCGTCCACGACGCCGCCTCGGCGTTCACGTCCATCCAGCGGTCGGCCTGAGGCGTCCGTCCGGCTGTTCGCCCCGGGCGTCCGCGCCGGACTGAGCGGACCGCCGCGGCAGGCGTCCCGTCCACCCGGGGCGCCTGCCGCGGCTCGCGTTTCCCTCCTAGAGGGTCTCGTCCCGGGCGGAGCGGTGCGGGACGTGCTCGGCGGGGACGGTGCCCATGCGGCCGGCCTGGAAGTCCTCGAAGGCCTGGACGATCTCGTCACGGGTGTTCATGACGAAGGGGCCGTACCGGGCGACCGGCTCGCGGATGGGCAGGCCGCCGAGCACCAGGATCTCCCAGCCCTGGGCGCTCGCGACGGGCTGGGACTCCGCGGCGCGGACGGTCAGCGCGTCGCCGCGCGGGCCGAACACCGCCATCTGGCCCTCGTCCAGCGGGGTGCCGCCGGGGCCCGCGGTGCCGCGGCCGCTCAGGACGTACACCATCGCGTTGAACTCGGGGGGCCAGGGGAGGTCGAGGCGGGCGCCGGGGGCCACGGTGGCGTGCAGGTAGTTGATCGGGGTGTAGGTGACGCCGGGGCCGTCGTGGCCGGCGAGCGAGCCCGCGATGACCCGGACGAGGGACGCGCCGTCCGCGGCGGACAGCAGCGTCACGTCGCCGCGGCCGATGTCCTGGTAGCGCGGGGCCACCCACTTCTGCGCGCGGGGCAGGTTCACCCACAGCTGCACGCCGTGGAACAGGCCGCCGGAGGCCACCAGCTCGGGCGGCGGCTGCTCGATGTGCTGCAGGCCGGACGCGGCGGTCATCCACTGGGTGTCGCCGTCGGCGATGAGGCCGCCGCCGCCGGTGGTGTCGCGGTGCTGGAAGGCGCCGTCGATGATGTAGGTCACCGTCTCGAAGCCGCGGTGCGGGTGCCACGGCGTGCCCTTGGCCTCACCGGGTGCGTACTCCACCGCGCCCATGTGGTCCAGCAGGAGGAACGGGTCGGCCAGGGAGAGGTCGACGCCGGGGAATGGCCTGCGGACGGCGAAGCCCTCACCCTCCAGGTGGCGGGCCGCGGTGACGACGCGGGCCACCGGGCGCCAGGCTGTGGCCGTCTCGGGCAACTGGGGGAGTCGCGGCAAAGTAAGGGTGTCAGCGGTGACGGCCGGCATGGGAACCTCCTGATAGCGGTGCGAAGTGGGGCGGTCGAGCTCTCGCACGCCACACAACAGTAGTTTATGATTCAACTATTCCCGGTCATCCCGGCGCCGACGTCGCCGCCGGTCGCGACACCCTGTGTGTCACAAGTCGAGCTAAGTTTCCGCGAAGATTTGGTCAAGATTTTTCCGGTTGCCCTCGGGGAGGGGACCCCAAAAAGGGGGCACAACAACCATGATGACCCGCAAAGCGGAGGTAAGGCCCCTGTGGAACGGACGCGGGTGGGGTCGCGGCTGATCGCCATGGCGATCGCCGCCGTAACGGTGGTCACGGTGACCTCGGCCGGCTGTGGTGGCGCGAGTTTCACCTACGTGATGGGCAGTGACGGGCAGAGCTACTTCAAGGTGCCCGCGGCCTGGCGGCAGGTCGACCAGAAGGCGCTGGACCGCAAGGTCTTCGGCGACCTGAACTCCGCCACGGCGCAGCTGCGCAAGAAATTGTCCTGGACCGTGGCCTACGACGGGTACGAGAACCCCTCGGCGGATCACCTGTTCGACGCGGGCGGCGGCTCCGACAAGCCGTTCGTCTTCGCCATGGTGACCAACCTCACCGAGGGCCAGCGCGACGCGGTCTCCCTCGACGGCCTGCGCAACTCGGCCGGCCTGCCGGTCGCGGTGGACGACGAACTGCGCGGCCAGATGGAGAAGACACCCGGTTATCCCTTCAAGGACTTCGAACTCCTCAGCGACGAGGTGCTCCCCCCCAAGGACGGCGTACGCGGCGTCCACGTCGTCTACAACTTCAAGGTGCAGGGCGGACCGGTCCAGACGTTCGACCAGACCGCCTACCTCGCCGCGGACGGCACGCGCGTGTCCGTCCTTCTGATCCGCTGCTCGGCCGCGTGTTATCGGTCCGAAGCGAAGGCGATCGGCGGCATCGCGCAGTCTTTCAAGGTCAAACGGCTACCCGGATGACCTCCGGAGACCTGGCGACCGTGAGGAGTCCCGATGACACAAACCCCCGCGCCCGAGACCGCCGGCCTGCGGGCACCTGACTCCGGCCCGGTCGCCGCCGGCCGGGTCACCATGCCGACGTGGGACCGCATCAAGTTCGTGATCGGTCTCAGCGTCGCGTTCCTCGTCCTGGTCTGGCACCAGATGGCGAGCTTCGAAGGCATCATGCCGTTCACCGAGGCCACCCTGATCGTCGCCGCCGAAGGCGCCGGCCGGATCATCCTGGTGCTGCTCGGCGTCGAGGTGCTGCGGCAGATCCACTTCAGGGTCAGCGAGAAGTCGCCCGGCTATCACCGCTTCTGGACCACGGGCGTGTTCGGCGGCTTCGACCGGTGGAGCCGCCGCCGCTTCAGCGACTGGAACCGCTTCCGCATCGCCAGGGCGCTGAAGTGGCTGTTCTGGATCGCGCTGCTGGCGCTGGTGCTCGGCCAGATCCTGGACGCCCCGCCGCTGCTCGCCCTGTTCCAGGCGCCCGCCCTGCTGTGGCAGGTGCTGCCGTACGGGCTCCAGCTGGCGTTCGGCTTCTTCTTCGTCATCGTCCAGTTCGTCGGCCTCTTCTGGTTCATGTCCAGGGGCGGCGTGGAGACGTACTTCCCCGACGACATCAAGACCCGCTTCGCCGACGTCTGGGGCCAGGACCACGTCGTCGAGCGGGTCAAGGAGAACATCGTCTTCCTGGAGAAGCCGGACGAGATCGAGGCCAAGGGCGGCTACGTGCCGAGCGGCCTGCTGCTGTGGGGCCCGCCGGGCACCGGCAAGACCCTGATGGCCGAGGCCGTCGCGGGCGAGACCGGCAAACCGTACGTCTTCGTGGACCCCGGCGCGTTCATCAACATGTTCATGGGCATCGGCATCCTGAAGGTGAAGTCGCTGTTCCGCAAGCTGCGCAAGCTCGCCCTGCGGTACGGCGGCGTGATCGTCTTCTTCGACGAGGCCGACTCCCTCGGACGGCGCGGCGCGCTCGCCCAGCAGGGCCCGCCCGGCGGGCGCATCGGGTTCGGCACGGCGGACGCCTGCCACGGGTTCGGCTACCTGTCGGACGAGACCCGTACCCTGCTCACCAGGCGCTCGCTGGTCGCCTCGCCCGCCGAAGGGCCCCACCGCGAGCGTTTCATGGGCATGCCCATGGGCGGTGGCGGCGGGGACGTCGGGACGTTGCAGGCCCTGCTCACCGAGCTGTCCGGCCTGAAGAAGCCACGCGGGCTGCTCAACCGCTACGTCCGCCGGCTGTTCGGCATGCGGCCGAAGCCCCCGCCCAAGTACCGCATCCTCGTCATGATGGCGACCAACATGCCGAACTCGCTGGACGAGGCGCTGCTGCGGCCCGGCCGCATCGACCGCATCTACAAGGTGGGCTACCCCTCCAAGGCCGGCCGGGTGCGCACCTACCACGGCTACTTCGGCAAGGTGCGCCACGAGCTGACCGCCCAGCAGATCGACAAGCTCGCCACCATCACGCCGTACGCCACGGGCGCCACCATCAAGGACCTGGTCAACGAGTCGCTGATCACCGCGATCCGGGGCGGCAGGGACGTCATCACCTGGCACGACGTGATGATCGCCAAACGGCTCAAGCAGCTCGGGCCGCCCGAGGACGTCGAGTACATCGAGCGCGAACGGCACGCGGTGGCCGTGCACGAGGCCTGCCACGCCGTGGCCGCCTACCGCACCCGCCAGCACCTGGAGATCGACCTCGCCACCATCGAGAAGGGGGCGGACTACCTCGGCATGGTGTCCAGCATCAAGCCCGAGGACCAGTTCACCCGGTGGCGCAGCGAGTACGAGGCCGACATCATGGTGTCGCTCGCCTCGCTGGCCGGGGAGCGCATGTTCTTCGGCGAGGACAACTCCTCCGGCGTCTCGGGGGACCTGGAGAGCGCCACCATGGTCACCGGGCTGATGGAGGCGTACTGGGGCATGGGCGTCGGCATCGCCGCGCTGCCCGCGTTGCAGCAGCTCGGCATCCGCGACGGCAAGGCGGCGGCGCCGCAGGGCGCCGGCGGCGGCATCGGCTACACCCAGGAGCCGGGCGCGACGCGGGACCGCAACGCGCCGGACATGCTGGCCGAGCGGATCGAGTACAACCTGTCCCGGCTGCTCAAGAAGACCGAGGAGCTGCTGCGGGCCAACCGGCGCGAGGTGCTCGCCGTCGCGCACGCGCTGGAGCAGCACAAGACGCTGTCCGGCGACGACGTGATCGCCGTCATCGAGGGCACCCGGGGGCCGCTGGTCGACGGCTCCGTCTACACCTCCGAGGACTTCTCCGACGAGCTGGAGGCGTACCACGCGGTGGCCGCCGAGGCGCACCGCACGCACAGCCACGTCACCACGACCCTGCCGCGGCCGATCGCGGCCCCGGCGGCCGTCCCGGTCATCGCCGGGCAGGTGGTGTCGCAGGCCGTGGCGCCGGCGCCGCCCGACCTGCTCACGGGGCCGCCGCTGATCATGCCGCAGGGGGGCTCGCCCGACTCCGGGGCGCTCGTCATGCCCGGCGGCAACGGCGGGATCGTCCTGCCCGGGGCGGCCGCCTCCAACGGCGGCGGCTCGCCGGAGTTCATCCCCTGGAGCCTGGAGCGGACGGAGCCACGGGAGAGCCCGCCCGCGGCGGCCGAGGCACCGCCACCGGTGCCCCTGCCGGAGCCGGGGAGGTCCGCACGGCCGGTGCTGCTCGCGCTGGCCGCCGTGGCCGCGCTCATGCTCTTCGTCGTCCTCGGGCTGGCCGTGTTCGGCGGCGGGGCCGAGGGAGCGCAGGCGGCGAGCGTCGCGCCGGTCACCGGGGTCGTCGCGTTCGTCATCGTGGCGGTGCTGGTGATCGTGGCGAGCGCCATCGCGGTCATCGTGGTCCGCAACCACCAGGCCGGCCGTGTCCGGGCCGAGGAGAACAGGGACCGGGCGATCGAACGGGCGCAGCTCCTGGCCGCCGCCATGGATCCCGAGACGGCGATGCGCCTGCTCGGCTACGACGGCCGCAACGGGCAGCACGGCCAGAACGGGTCGTGACCTGGTTCGTGTCGTGGGCCACCGTCCGGGACCGTCCGGGCGGTGGCCCACGGTCGTTCAGAGCCGGAAGTCCAGGTCCGGGATGATCTCGGCGACGTCCATCTGGGCCTTCTGCAGGCGGCCGGAGTAGTCCCAGTTCATCGCCTGCCAGCGGGTGAACTGGTCGAGCACCCACATGCCGGACTGACGGCTGCCGTTGCCCGACTTGCCGTTGCCGCCGAACGGCAGGTGCGCCTCGGCACCCGAGGTGGAGTTGTTGACGCTCACCATGCCGGCGCCGACGCCGGAACGGAACCGGAAGGCCGCCTTGGGGTCGGTGGTGTAGATCGAGGAGGACAGGCCGTAGCCGGGGCGGTTGGCCAGGGCGATCGCCTCGTCCAGGCCGCCGAAGGCCGTGACGCCGACGATCGGGCCGAACGTCTCCTCCATGAACAGCCGGTCCCCGGGGCGCACGCCGTCCACCACGACCGGGTGGTAGAACAGGCCGCCCCCGCCGTCGAAGCCGCCGCGCGGGTTGTCCTGGGTGATGCGGCCGGTCGGGCCGGTCACCACCGTGTGGTGCGGCTCCACCCAGCCGAGGTACTCCTCGTAGCGCTCGGCGAAGCGGTGGTCCAGCATCGGGCCGTACAGTACGTCCCTCCTCGGGTCGCCGACCTGCGCCGCCGCCACCGCTCGCGCGTACCTCGCGACGAACTCGTCGTGCACCGAGTGGTGCACCAGCACGGTGCCGAGGGAGGTGCAGCGCTGTCCCGCCGTGCCGAAGCCGGAGAACAGGGCGCCCTCCACCGCGAGATCCAGGTCGGCGTCCGGCATGACGACCATGGGGTTCTTGCCGCCGAGCTCCAGGCACGGCGACTGGAGGTACCGGCCGCACAGCTCGCCGATCCTGCGGCCCACGGCGGTGGAGCCGGTGAACCCGACCTTCTGTACCGTGCCCTCCTCCAGCGCGGCCTCCAGGCCGGTGTAGGTGGCCGGGCCGTCCGCGAAGACGATGTTCAGCACGCCGTCCGGCAGCCCGGCCGCCGCGAACAGGCGGTACAGCGCGTGCGCCGACGCGGCCGCGTACTCGGCGGGCTTCCACACCACGGCGTTGCCGCACAGCAGGGCCGGGACGATGTACCAGCTCGGCACCGCCACCGGGAAGTTCCCCGCGGTGACGACGGCGGCGACGCCCATCGGCACCCGGAACGTGAAGAGGTTCTTGTCGGGCATCTCCGACGGGACGGTCTGCCCGTACAGCCTGCGGCCCTCGCCGAGGAAGAAGTCGCAGGTGTCGACGATCTCCCGCACCTCGCCGAGCGCCTCGGCGTACGGCTTGCCGATCTCCTCGGTGACCAGCAGCGCCAGTTCCTCGGCGTTGGCCTCCACCAGCCGCCCCATCGACGCCACCACCCGCCCGCGCACCGGCGCGGGCACCCGCTCCCACTCCCGCTGCGCCGCCGACGCCACGCTGCACGACCACGCGAACGTCGGGCCGTCCGCCAGTCGCACCTTCGCCACGGTCTCCGCCGTGCGCGCCGGATTGATCGAGTCATAGGCCGCGGCATTGACGTCGTCGGCAGCCTTCCCGCCGACCACAGAAACGATCCGCATGCTCACCGTGCGCCCTCCTCGAACGAACCTTTCCCCGCACTCTGCCGATACCACAACCGCCCTTACCCGAACCCGCCGGGCGCCGGCCGTTCCCGCCCTTCCGTGGACGTCGACGGCCTCCCCCTGGCATCGGGCGATCACAAAGCCGTGAAGTCCGCGAAGTCGAATCCCGGCGAGACCACACAGCTCACCAGCACGGCCTCGTCCCCCGCGGGCCGCGCCGCCTGCCAGGTCCCCGCCGGCACCAGCACCTGCGGCACCTCCCCATCCTCCACCCGCCCCCCGAGCGTGACGGCCTCGGCATCCCCCGGCCGCTCACCCGACCCTCCCAGCAGAAGCGTCAGCGCCCCACCCCGATGCCAGAACCACACCTCGTCCGACCGCACCACATGCCAGACCGATTCCTCCCCCGGCGCCAGCAGGAAGTAAATCCCCGTAGCACTCTGCCGCGCCCCCCCATACCCCTCCGGCTCGAAGCCGACCCC